>CALXAD010000021.1 GCA_944386195.1 uncultured Clostridia bacterium | reverse complement strand
ATTTCATTAGTATTACAAACCTTGTAATATTCTGTGGATAACTATTTCTATTTTTTATCTAGTCTGAACAGTAACAAAAATAGTTAAAATATAGAATTAATTAATCCAACAATTCCAAAAACAATAAATAAAACATTTGATAATATATTAATTATTTTAGGATTAAACTTATTTCCTAAAAATCTTCCAAAAAATAAAGCTAAAGAATTACTTAAAACCATCCCCATAATAGAACCTAATATTAAAGAAATTTTACAATTAGGATAATTAATTCCAAGACCAAGAGAAGCTAAAAAAGTTTTATCACCAAGTTCACCTATTATAATGCTTATTGCAATTATAATAAAAGGGGCTATTTTAATATTAGAAATTTTTGATAAGAAAGATGATTTATTATTTTTTTTATCATCCTTATTTGGAATAAATCCAATTATACCAAAAGCTAAAAAAGAAATATATGTAAAAGCTTCTAAATAAGCTTTAAAAGTATCATTACCTAAAACACTAAGATTGCTACCAAAAAGAATAGCTAATCCATGGCTAAAAAAAGTACCAACAGCTACACCTAAAAGTATATTTTTTGCTCTATCTTTAGTAGAAAATGACAAAACTAAAAGTTGGGTTTTATCACCTAATTCTGATAAAAAAACAAGAAAAAAACTTAAGAAAAAAGTAGAAATGAGTTCCATAAAAAAACACCTCTTTAACTTATATGCGTAAGGATATAAAAAATGATATATATGTGAATTTTTTGTGAATTACTTTACTTTAAATTTTTAAAATGATAATATAAAGGCAATTATATGTAAAAGAGAAAAGGAGGAATTTTTTGTGATAGAGGTAAAAAATGTTACAAAAAAGTATGGAAAGCTTGTAGCCGTAGACAATATCAGTTTTACCATCAAAGAAGGCGAAATAGTAGGTTTACTTCGGACCAAATGGTGCAGGAAAAAGTACAACTATGAATATGCTAACAGGCTATATTGAACAAACAGAAGGAGAAATTGTTATTGATGGCTATAATATGTTAAAAAAACCAAAAAAAGCTAAAAAAGAAATTGGTTATATGCCAGAAGGAGTACCTCTTTATACAGATTTAACAGTAAAAGAGTTTGTTACATATATGGCAGAAATTAAAGGTGTAAACAGAAAAGAAAGAAAAGAAAAAGTCCAAAAAATAATAGAAAAAACAGGACTAAAGGATGTTCAAAAGAAACTAATAAAAAACTTATCAAGAGGATATAAACAAAGAGTGGGAATGGCAGGAGCATTAGTTGGAGAACCAAAGATATTAATACTTGATGAACCAACAGTTGGTTTAGACCCAAAACAAATAACAGAAATAAGAGAATTAATAAAAGAATTAGGAAAAACTCATACAGTTATACTAAGTTCACACATATTATCAGAAGTTAGTCAAATATGTAATAAAGTTATTATTATAAATAAAGGAAAAATAGTAGCAATAGACACGCCAGAAAATTTGGAAAATAAAGTTTCTAATAATAATTGTATTTACGTAACAGTAGAAGATACAGAAAATAAAATGGAAAATATAAAAGATAAAATAACAGGAATAAAGAATTTAGAATTAGTAGAAAAAAATGAAGATGGAACAAAACAATATATGATAGAATCAGAAGATGGAGTGGATTTAAGAAAAATATTGTTTACAGAACTAGCTAAAGAAAATATAACTATATTTGAAATGAAGAAAGCAGATAGTACATTAGAAGATGCTTTCATGAAAATAATAGAAGGAGGTAATAAATAGTGTTTGCAGTAATAAAAAAAGAATTAAAAACATATTTTTATTCACCAGTTGGATATGTTTTTATTGGATTATTTTTAATAATGTTTAGTATCTTTTTCTATATAGATGTATTTCAATATTCAAGCACAAACTTTGAATATATATTCTATTCAGGAGCAACAATTCTTACATTTATTACACCAATACTTACAATGAGGTCAATAGCAGAAGAAAGAAAAAATGGAACAGAACAATTACTACTTACATCACCACTTAGTATAACAAAAGTAGTAATAGGAAAATTTATTGCAGCAACAATAATTGTAATAATCACAGAACTTTGTACATTTTTATATTTTGGCATATTGTGTTTCTTTGGAAAACCACATATAACAACAGCATTAGTTACACTATTTGGATTTTTACTTCTTGCTATTAGTTATATTTCATTTGGAATACTTGCATCAAGTATTACAGAAAACCAAATAATTGCAGGAGTAGTTACAATAGGATTTTTCATATTGACATGGTTTTTACCACAATTTAGTGACATATTTACAAATTTCTCATTAATTAATATGTTTTCTAAATTCCCATCAGGACAAATTGATATTGCAGATACTGTAACATATATCACATTTACAATATTGTGCTTACTTCTTACGGTTATAGTAATGCAAAGAAGAAAAAGTGTAAGGTAGGAGGGAAGAAGATTGAAAGAGAAGAAAAGTAAAGAAGAAAAAGAAAAAATTAAAATAGCTAAAAAACAAGAAAAAGAAAATAAAAAACAAAACAAAAAAGAAAGCAAGCCAGATAAAGAAAACAAAAAGAAAAACAAAGAAAAAAAGCCAAATAGATTTATAAAAGCAATTAAGAAAAAATGGTTAATAAATGGAACAAAAACAATAATCTTAGTATTAGTTTTAATAGCAGTATTTTTAGCAGTAAATACAGTAATGCATAATTTAAATTTAGCACCTTTAGATTTTACACAGGAAGGACTATATACATTAACAGATGAAAGTAAAGAAAGAGTTAAAGATATAGATAAAGATGTAAATATCTATTTTATAGGATATACAGACGAAAACTCTAATTTGGATTTGGCAAAACAATATCATAATGCAAATGAAAGAATTAATGCAGAAGCAATTGATATTAATAATAGACCAGATTTAGCAGAAAAATATGGAATTGAAAGTGGAACTCAAGGAATAATAGTTGAATGTGGAGATAGGTCACAAGTATTAACAGAAGCAGACTTATATACATATGATACAAGTACATATGAACAAATAAGTATTGCAGAAGAGAAATTAACAAGTGCTATTTTATCAGTAACAACAGATGAAGTTCCAAAAGTATATTTCTTAGAAGGATATAGTGATTTCTCATTAACAAAAAATATGTATTATTTAAGTATGTATTTATCTAACGAAGTAAATGAAATAGATACTTTAGATGTATTAGCAACAGGAAGTGTACCAGATGATTGTGATACTTTAGTTATCACTACTCCATCAAAAGATTTTGATGATGTAGCTACAAAAGCTATTACTGATTATATTAACAGAGGTGGAAATATTTTATGGTTTAATGCAGCAGTAGTACAAAACCAAGATTTCCCAAATGTTAATAGTATCTTAGCAATGTATGGTATAGACCCATTTAGTACAGGAATTATAAGAGAAACAGATACAGATAGAATGCTTACAGGTTCACCTGACTTAATAATTCCAGAATTACAATATACAGATGTAACAAAAGATTTATATAATACTACAGGTGTAATATTTGTAAATGCAACAAAGATTAATATAAATGAAGATAATTTAGAAACACAAAATGTAAGCGAAACAGATTTAGCTCTAACAAGTGATGGAGCATATTTTAGAACAGACTTTAATATAGGTCAAAACAGTGCTGTAGATGGTGAAGAAACAGGAAGTTTTGTTGTAGGAGCTGAACTTGATAAAACAATTAAAGAAGCAAATGAAGAAACAGGAGAACAAGCTGTTACTTCTAAATTAGTTATTTATGGAGAAAATTACTTTATTACAGATTATCAATTAAGTCAAAATTCACAATATGGAGCTATACAACTAGGATATAATAGAGACTTAGTATTAAACTCAATTGCATATTTAGTAGATAGACCAGAAGACATAACAGCAAGAAAAGACACAGGAACAGTAACATACACAGCAACACAAGAGCAAGATTTAATAATAAGAATAGTAATATTTGCAGTACCACTAATTATAGTATTAGCAGGAATAATAGTATGGCAAGTAAGAAGAAGAAAAAAATGATACAAAAGGGACGGAGCTTTTTTGTCTCATTCTATAAAAGTTAGAAAATAGTTTTATTTTCTAGCTTTTATTTTTTTATAAAAAGCCTAGAAAACATGAAAAAAATTGAAAGATAAAAAGAGATTAATATTAAAAAAAATAATAATTAAAGAATCAAAACAACTAAAGAGTAAATGATTAATTTAAAGTTAAATAAAAAACGATTACTTGCTTTTAGGCGGAGTATACTTAATTATATCTCCTATTTCACAATTAATCGTTTTACAAATTCTTGCAAGTAGATTTAAGTCTACTTTTTGCATATCATTTCTACAATATTTTAATAATTGTCCATAATGTATTTGTGCATTTCTAGATAAACTAGAACGGCTAATATGATGACTTTTTAAAAATTCATCTAATTCTAAATTTACTTCTCCCCAGTCTTCCATTTGTTCACCTCTAAAGAATATTAACACGAAATGAGGCTTAGAACAACTAAGTAAATGCATACTATGCGTAAACCTATAATTTTATTTAAATATTATTGACATTCATATTTTTTATATGTAAAATATAAACATAGTATGCTTATACATAGTAGAAAACTTTAAAAAATAAATGCATAAAGAAAAGAATTTTTGAAAAAACTAAGGAAAAGGAGAAGAAGAGATGAAACAAACAAAAAGTATTATTAAAACAAACAATTTATTTCTTAAGAACAATGGTATTACTTTAATTGCTCTTGTTATAACTATTATTGTGCTTTTAATTCTTGCAGGTGTATCAATTTCAATGCTAACAGGTGAAAATGGAATACTAACACAAGCACAGAATGCTAAGGAAGAAACGGAAAAAGCACAAGAAGATGAATTAATAAAATTAACAGCATTAGAAGCAACAACAAATTTAAGTAATACAATATATAAAGATAAGAATGAACAAACCGTAACAATACCGGCAGGTTTTGCAGTGTCTAAGGTTGAAGGAGAGAATACAGTAGAAGATGGATTAGTAATAATAGATTCTAAAGGAAATGAATTTGTTTGGATACCAGTATCAAGTGAAGATGAATATAAAAGAAATTTAGATTATGAAGATAGTGATGTTTCCAAAAATGCTTATGCAGATACTAATTATTTACCAGATGGAATAAAATGTACAGATAGTAGCATTACAGAAGAGCAAAAAGAAAAAGAAATAGTATTAAAAGCAGGAGGATTTTATATATCGAGATATGAAGCAGGAAATGAAAAAATGGAGATATTAATGTTCTAGTGAGCAAAAAGGGAGCAACGGTGTGGAATAAAATTGCTCAAGAAGAGTGCAAAAAAACATCAAAAACTTTTATAAACACTCCGAATGTAAAAAGTGCATTATGTTCAGGGATACAATGGGATGTAACGATGTCATTTATAGATGGAAAAAATGATGGAAAAGGAAATATATTCAATGTAAAAGAAGTTAATAAAAATAGACATACAAATTTATTAGCAACATCAGGGCAAAATGAATATGATAGAGTGTGTAATATATATGATTTAGAAGGAAATTGTTGGGAATATGTTGCAGAAAAAAGCTTAAAGGATATAAACTACCAATTTGTTTGTAGAGGAGGAAGTTATGGAAATAGTGCAGCTTCTCATTGTTTTAATAATTCTGGTAGTGAATATGATGATAATTCTTTTCGTTTTGTACTTTATCTTATTAAATAATAAATTTTATATAAGTTTTAATTTAGATAGAAAATGTATTATAATATTGTGAGTCAATAATATAAAAAGAAATAATGCCTTTAATTCTTGCAGGCGTATCAATTGCAATGTTAACAGAAGAGAGGAAATACTAACAAAAACATAGAAAGTAGATGTAAAAATAAACTTGTGTCCTTTCATTTTATGATAAACAAAAAATAGATAAATATATTTGTTAGTAGTTTTTTCGAACAGGAGTATATTTTAGCACTATTTTTACAGTAGCGGTTTTGCTACTGTTTTTTTATTTTATATACAAATTTAAAATAACAAATAAAAAAGTATAAAAATGTATAGAAATATTGTAACTTTTTTAAAATTATGGTTTATTAAATAGAGTTGATAAAGTGCAATTTTTTAAAGAAATATAGAAGAAATATTTCCAATTGTAATAATAACAGGACATAGAGGAGTAGAAAAGAAAAATTTGCTAAATTATTTTGAAACAAAATTAATAATAGATGAATTTCAATATGCACCAAATATATTATCATATATAAAAATAAAAGTGGGTGAAAAAGGATAAGAAAAATTAAAAGACAATAATGTAGGTTATCCAATAGAAATAAAGAAAAGTGCTAGTCCAAAAACGGATGCAATAAAGAACTTTGATGTTGTTAAAAAGTTTGGAATTCAAGTTGGAAATGGTGGGGTAATATGCATGAAACAAGATATATTTCCAATAGATAAAGATAATAATTATATACCAGTAGAATATTTATAAAAAATAAGAATTTTGTAATAGTAGAAAGCAAGAAAATTCTTGCTTTTTATTATGTCTTATAGTAAAATAAAAACATCAAAACGAAGGAGAAAAAACTATGAAAGATGTGTGGGAAGAACCAGAGTCACAGGTAAAAAAAATAAATAAGAAAAAAATAGTAATAACAAGTATTGTAGCAGTATTAATAGTTTTTTTGTTAGTTGTAATAGGATTATATTTAAGCAATAAACAAGCAAGAGAATGGATAGATAGAAATATATTTAGAAAAGAAGTAGAACAAGATAAAGCTACAACAATAGAATTAAAAGAAGAGCAAAATAATAATATATATGCATTTAATAAATATATAGGAATATTAAATCAAACAAAATTTACTATCTATGGAAATACAGGAAATGAAGAAACAAGCTTAGATATACAAATATCAAACCCAATATTTAGTTCAGGAAATAGATTTTTGGCAATAGCAGAAGATGGTGGACAAAAACTATATCTAATAGAAGACAAAACAATATCTTGGAAAGCAGAAATAGAAGGAAATATATCACAAATACATGTAAATAGAAATGGATATGTAGCAGTAGTAATAACAGGAACAAGTTATAAAACAGTAATAAAGATGTATAACCCATCTGGAAAAGAAATGTTTACAACATTTTTAGCATCAACAAGAGCAATAGATGTAAGTATATCAAATGATAATAAATATTTAGCAATAGCAGAGATAGACACATCAGGAACAATGGTACAATCAAGTATAAGAATAATGTCAATAGAAAAAGCAGAAAGTGGAGATACAGAAAATTCATTAGAAAAAACATATACAAGTCCAGCAGGAAAACTAATAACAAATATAGAATATCAAAATAAAAACAAGTTGATATGTATGTATACAGACTCAATAACAGAAATAGAAAACGAACAAGAAAACACATTGGTAGATAATATAGATAAAAAAGTATCGTTCCAGTCAATTGATTTAGAAAATAATATATGTTCAATTGAAGAAAAATCATCAGGACTATTTACAGCAGATTCAGTAGTAAATATAGTAAATACAGATAGTAAGGAAACAAAACAATATACAGTAAATTATGTAGCAAGAGAAATATATACAAATGGAAATATAATAGCATTAAATCTAGGAACAGAAATAGAATTTATAAATACAGGTGGATGGCTAGTAAAAAGATATATAGCAAATCAAGAAATAACAAATGTTGTAGTATCAAATTCAATTGCAGGCATTATTTATAGAGACAAAATAGAAATAATAAATTTATAAGGAGAATAAGGATATGGGAATAATTATTGATATTATCGTTTTTGTATTTATTTTATTATCAGTATTTTTAGGATATAAAAAAGGATTAATAAGCCTTGGAATTCATTTAGTAGCATTTATAGCAGCATTAATAATAGCATTTATATTATACCGACCAATAGGTAATTTAGTTATAAATGTAACAGGAATAGACGAAACATTACAGCAAACAATACAAGAGAAAATAGAAAGTACAGCTGAAAGTGGATTAGGAGAAGAGAATTCATTAGTAAAAAGTGCAGAAGAAGGACTAACACAAGAAACGTCAAGGACACTTGCAATAAATATTATATATGGAGTTACAATGTTAATTCTATTTATAATACTTAGAATATGTTTAGTATTTATAAATGCACTTGCAAATGCAATAGCAAAATTACCAATTTTAAAGCAATTCAACAAATTAGGTGGAGTCTTATATGGATTATTACGAGGAATAATAATAGTATATGCAATTTTATTAGTGATAGGTTTAATAATTGAATTAAATCCAGAAGGAGCTCTAAATGAAACAATAAGCCAAACATATTTAACTAAGATGATGATAGAGCATAATTTATTTAATTTATTTTTCTAAAAAAATGTTTATATTTGTTGCCTTTTAACGAAATTTTTGCTATACTGGTAACATGAATTTTTTAGGAGTTGAGTATTTTGGAAAAAGATAGCACAAACAAAAGAGTAAATAAAAAAACAAATAAAAAAAATAATAATGTAAAAAAGAAAAAAGTAAAAAATAAAAATATGACAAAAGAAAATAATATAAAAACAAAACCTAAAAAGAAAAAAAGATGGAAAAAAGTTTTACTAATAATTTTATTAATATTACTAATACTTGGAGGAATATTTGCATATAGGGTATATAAAAATGGAGGAGGATTATCCGGATTACTTGCAACAGCAGTAGGACATAATGAAAACACTAAAAAGAATTTAGGAGAATTCAAATGTTTGGTATTAGGAATTAGCACAGATGAAAAAGGAGCATTACTTACAGATACAATAATGGTTGCATCATATAATCCTAATACACAAAAAGCAACATTATTATCAATACCAAGAGACACATACACAGGTAAAAATCCCAAAAGAGCTACATCAAATGATAAAATAAATTCAGTCTATAGTAGGCATGAAGATCCACAAGATGTATTAGATGAAGTAAATGAAATAACAGGTCTAGATTTAAAATATTATATAATAGTAAAAACAGAAGGATTCATAAAACTAGTTGATGCCATAGGAGGGGTTACATTTAATGTACCAATAGATATGGATTATGATGATACATCACAAGATTTACACATACACTTAAAAGCTGGAGAACAATTGTTGGATGGCGATAAAGCTGAACAATTAGTTCGTTTTAGACATAATAACGATGGTTCATCTTATCCAGAAGAATATGGTGATAATGATACAGGACGTATGAGAACACAAAGAGATTTCATTATGGCAGTAATAAAACAAACAGCAAAAGTTGAAAATATATTTAAATTAGGTCAAATATTGGATGTAGCAAAAGAAAATGTAATAACAAATATAGATTTTAATGTAGCTAAAGATTATATACCATATGCAGTAGAATTTAATACAGAAAATCTTTTAACAGCAACATTACCAGGAGAAAATACAAATAATAATACAGCAGGAACATGGATATTTGTATGTGATGAAGAAGAAACTGAAGCTTTAGTACAAGAATTGTTTTATGATAGAGATATTATAGAAGAACAAACAGATGGAAATATAACTTCAAATGAAACAAATACAACCTCAAATACAATATCTAGTACAACATCTAAAAGCAAATCAGATATAAAAATAGAAGTTTTGAATGGAAGCGGAGTAAGTAAAAACTTACAACTTGCAGTAAATGCCTTAAAAGGAGCAGGTTATAATGTTTCAAGAACTGGAGAAACAAATACAACTTCCAAAACAGTTATTATGGATAAAAAATCAGTAGGAGATACAACATTAAAAAACATAAAAGAAGCATTAGATGAAGGACAAATAGAATATAGTGAATCAAGTTCAAGTAAAGTTGATGTGGTAATAATTATAGGAAAAGACTATAATAATTAAAATTTTAAAAATTAGGATGTGTTTACAATTAGACAAGAAAAGATAAGTTGTTTTTTGATAACTTATCTTTTCTAAAAATTTTATTTAATTAAATTTATTCATTTAATAATTCAATATTTTTATTCTTTTTATTTTTTATTATAATGAAAATAATTAATCCAATTAATAGAATAATTAAAATTATTACTCCAATAGATATATAAATAGGAAGTTTAGTCTCTAAAACATCAGAAAAAGCAATTAAATCAGTTGTGTAATTAACACCTTCTACAGAGTATGTTACTCTACCTAAGACAGTACCTTTCTCAATAGGAGCTTTTATATTATCATTTAAAGAAAGTTGAGGCTCAATTAAATTTATATCAAGAGAATTACTAATTAAAACAGGTACATCTTCTCCAACTACTAAATCTAAATTTCTTGTATTGTATGAAGCGTCTTTTACTGTAATTGTAGTAACTGTATCATTTGTTCTAACAATGTTTTTTATAGAATAATTAGAATATGCGTAATCATAAAGTTTTCTTGTATCCCAAAAATGGTCTTCACTTCCAAGAACTACACAGATTAATTCAAGGTCATTATTATATGCAGAAGAAACCAAACAATGTTTAGCGCTAGAAGTAAATCCGGTTTTTCCTGTAGTAGCATATGGATAATAATTGCTATTACCAGCAATTACTAATTGGTTTGTAGATGCATAAGTTCTTGGTTCAGACATATTTGTTGAAGGAATGGCACATGAAGCAAGACCGCAAATTCTTCTAAAATCCTCATTTTGTAGACAATATTTCATAATACTTGCTAAATCACGAGCAGTTGTATAATGATTATCATCCTGTAAGCCATAAGCATTTGTAAAATGAGTGTTATTTAAACCTAAATCATGAACTTTTGTATTCATAATAGAAACAAAGCTTTCTAAAGAACCACCAACGTGTTCAGCTAAAACATTTGCAGCATCATTTGCAGAATGAACTAAAAGCATCTCTAAAAGTTGTTCAACAGTAAAAGTTTCACCAATTTTAATATCAGCAGTAGCATAACCTTCAGGTATATTAACAGCATCAAAACTTGCAGTTGCTTGTTCATCCAAGCTACAATTTTCTAAAGTAATAATTGCAGTTACTATTTTTGTAGTACTTGCAGGAAACATTTTTGTATCTTCATTTTTACCATATAAAACTTTATTAGTTCTATTATCAATTAAAATTGCAGAAGCACCATTAATAGAAGGAACATTATTTTGCTCATCTGCAAAAGAAAAATTTATTCCTCCAATTATAAAAAATATAAGAATTAATATCAAAAATATCTTTTTTACTCTCATTTTAGACTCCTTAATCACTAGAAAATAATATACCTTATTTCGACAAAAAATTCAACTAAAAAGCCATATTTTATAAAGAAAGAAGTGATTTATATGAAATATATAAATAAAAAAACAAAAATATTACTAATAATTTTAATTTCTATTATTGCAATAGTAGTAGGCTATTATGCATATAAAAATGAAAAAGAAAGTCAAAATTTTATAGAAGAACAAAACTTGGAAATTCAAGAAAATGAAATAGAAAAAACTAATGAAGAAATAAAAAAGATAATTGTACATATATCAGGAGCAGTACAAAATGAATGTATTGTTGAATTAGAAGAAAATAGTAGAATAGCAGATGCAATAGAAAAGGCCGGAGGATTTAAAGAAAATGCATATACAAAAGATATAAATTTAGCATATAAATTAGAAGATGGTATGAAAATATACATTCCTACTATAGAGGAAAAAGAAAATGAAAAAACAGATGTAACTACAGAAAGTGGAATAGAAAATATAAATACTAAAAATAATGATACAAATATAAATGAAAATAAAAAAGCAAATTCAAAAATAAATATAAATACAGCTACAAAAGAAGAATTAGATACATTACCAGGAATTGGACCTTCTACAGCTGAGAAAATTATAAATTATAGAAAAGAAAATGGAAAATTTAAATCAATAGAAGAAATTAAAGATGTAAGTGGAATAGGAGATAGTAAATATGAAAATATCAAAGATATGATTGAAATATAGACATTCTCTTGACAAAAAAATAAATAAGATGTAAAATGTTAGCGTGTGCTAACAATGAGGAGGAAATATGAAATTAACAAATTCTCAAGAAGAATATTTAAAAACAATTTATTTGTTAGAAATAAATAATAAAAAAGTACGTGTAACAGATATTGCAAATAAGTTAAAAATAACAAAACCTAGTGTTAATAAAGCAATTAAAATATTAAAAGAAATAGGACTTATTAATTATGAAACATATGGAGATATATCTTTAACAGAAGAAGGGAAAAAACAAGCTAAAAATATAATAAAAAGACAAGATATATTAAAAATGTTCTTAGAAGAAGTCTTAGAAATAGATGATAAACAGGCAATGGAAGAAGCAAAAGCTATGAAACATGCAATATCTGAGGAAACTGCAAAAAAATTAGATTCATATATTACAGAAATTTTAAATTTAGGAGATTTAGATTGTGATTATGATGAAAATAGCGAAAAATGTAGAAAATGCGTAAAAATAACAGCAAAAAATAGAATGAAACAAAAAAGGAGGCAAACATGTTAGAATTAAGAAATATTTGTTTTACAAGAGATAATAAAAAAATATTAGATAATATTAATTTAAAAATTGATAACAATAAATTTATAGCAATAACAGGACCAAATGGTTCAGGAAAATCAACACTTGTTAAAATGATAATGGGAATAGAAAAACCAGATTCAGGAGAAATTATATTTGAAGGAAAAGATATTACTAATTTAGAAATAAATGAAAGAGCAAAATTAGGAATTAGTTTTGCATTTCAACAACCAGTGAGATTTAAAGGAATAACGGTGTATGATTTATTAAAAATAGCAGCAGGAAAACGTATCACAAAGAAAGAAGCTTGTGATACGCTATCACAAGTTGGACTTTGTGCAAAAGAATATGTTGATAGAGAAGTAAGTGCATCTTTATCAGGTGGAGAATTAAAAAGAATAGAGATTGCAAGTGTAGTATTAAGAAAAGCTAAATTAACTATTTTTGATGAACCAGAAGCGGGAATAGATTTATGGAGTTTTAATAATTTAATAGAAGTTTTTGAAAACTTGATAAAAACAGTAAAAGGTACTACAATAATAATATCTCACCAAGAAAGAATATTAAATATAGCAGATGAAATTATCTTAATGAAAAGAGGAAAAATAGAAAAAATAGGAAGCAGTGAAGAAATATTAGAAAAGACAATAAAAGAAAATATCAGATGCTGTAAGAAATTGAAAGAAGGTGAAAAATAGATGGCAGAAACAAAATTACATGATGAATTATTAAACAATGTAGATGAAGGTGTTTTAGGAGAAATAACAAAACTAGACGAGCTAAAAAAAGGAGCCTTTAATATAAGAAAAAATGGGGAAGGAATAGAAAGAGCAGTAACAGAAAATGTAAATATAGTAACAAAAACAGATAAACCTGGAATAGATATATATGTAAAAGAAAATACAAAATTTGATATTGTTCATATACCAGTAATTATTACACAAAGTGGACTAAAAGATGTTGTATATAATGATTTTTATATAGGAAAAAATGCTAGAGTATATATTGTAGCAGGATGTGGAATTCATAATGACCATCACAAGGATTCACAACATGATGGAATTCATAGATTTTTCCTAGAAGAAGGAGCAAATGTAACTTATGTAGAAAAACACTATGGTGAAGGAGAAGGAACTGGAAAAAGGATTTTAAATCCAGTAACAGAAGTATACTTAAAAAAAGGTAGCCATATGGAAATGGAAAGTGTTCAAATAAAAGGTGTAGATTCTACAATAAGAGAAACAAAAGGAGTTTTGGAAGAAGACGCTAACTTTGTTGTTACTGAAAAAATAATGACACATGGAGAGCAATTTGCAAAAACAATATTTGATGTAGAGTTAAATGGAAGTAATTCTAGCTCACATGTAACATCAAGGTCAGTTGCTCAAGGCAATTCAAAACAATATTTTATATCTAAAATATATGGAAATGCAAAATGTTTTTCACATAGTGAGTGTGATTCAATTATACAAGATAATGCAGTAGTAACAGCAACTCCAGAAGTTACAGCAAATCATGTAGATGCAAATCTTATACATGAAGCAGCTATAGGAAAAATAGCTGGAGAACAAATTACAAAATTAATGACATTAGGACTTTCTGAAGAACAAGCAGAACAAGAAATTATTAATGGATTTTTGAGGTAATTAATATGAGTTATTTAATAAAAGATACAAGTAAAGAAGAAAGAAAAAAACTTGCAAAAGAAGCATTAGCAATTTCGCTTGCATGTGATAAAAAGCCATCTAAGGAAACTATTGATTTAGTAAAAGAATATGTAAATGGTAGAATGGAATTAGAAGAAGTTCAAAAAAAAGTAATAGAAAAATATAAGAAAGGGTAAAAGATGGAAAATGCTTATACATTACCAAATGGTACATTAAAAAATTTATTAGGTATAACAGATAGTGATGAATTAGAAAAAGCAGAAACTGATATTGGATATACAAAATTAATGAATGTTCAAGATAAGTTTGTTAAAGCGTGTGATGCAAATTTATTAAGGAGAATAAATAAACATATTTTAGAAAATGTTTTTGATTGGGCTGGAGAATATAGAATATATCCTGTTCATAAAAAGGAAGACTTGTTAGATGGAGAAAGCATTAATTATGCTATGCCAGAAGATATCCAAGATGAATTATATATTACAACTAAAGAGATGAGTGAATATGATTGGAAAAATAAAAGTATTGATGAAATTTCAGGAAAATTTGCTTTTTATTTAGCAAAATTATGGAGAGTTCATCCTTTTAGAGAAGGTAATACAAGAACTATACTTGGTTTTGCAAAAATTTTCTCAAAAGAACATGGATTTGAAATGGATATGAGTCAAATTTTAGATAATCTAGAAAGGGTAGAGAATCCTAATACAGGTGATATTGAAAAATATAGTATAAGAGATGTATTTCTTTTAGCAAGCTTAGATGAAGAAGATGACCCAGAACCTGAACATTTACAAGAATTATTAAAAAGGTCAATTGTGAGTGGAACAGAAAAGAGAATAGAAGAATTAGAAGGATTTTTAGAAAGATAAAAAAAGACCAACTAAAAAGTCAGTCTATTAATAAAGATATAAAGTATCTTCTATAACATAAGAAACCGGGAGTACATCATCGTTGTCTGATTGAACTTTAAAAACAGGATGATTAGAAGAAATATCCTTATAAACAGAAACTGTGACTGTACCGCATTTTTTTAAGTTAGATTTATCCATAACATTCACCTCTTATCCTCTTTGGTATAAAAAACAGTATAACATATAAATAATGAAAAAAATGTCGAAACTTGTAAAAAGATAAAATATTTTTAAAATTTTTTAAATATCAGGGTTATTCCTGATATTTTTTATTTTTTAGTTGTTATTTTTGACCATTTATGCAATAATAAAAAAAGAAAAACATAAAAGGGGGAAATTATTTTGGCTATATATATTATTCTTGGAATTATAGTAATAATTTTTATTTATATTTTGATAATATATAATTCTTTTATTAATTCTAGAAATCTGGTTAAAGAAGCTTTTTCTACTATGGATATATATCTAAAAAAGAGATGGGATATAATTCCTAATTTGGTAGAAGTTGTAAAAGGATATTCAGATTATGAAAAAGAAACTTTAATACAAATTACTTCTTTAAGAAATGCTAATTATGATGAATTATCTATGGATAATAAGATAGATATAAATGAAAAAATATCAAAATATTTATCTAATATATTAGCTATTTCTGAAAATTATCCAGAATTAAAAGCAAATGAAATGTTTTCAAAATTGGCAGATAATTTAGTAAAAATAGAAGATGAAATTGCAAATAGTAGAAAATATTATAATGGTACTGTAAGAATATTTAATAACAAAATACAAATGTTTCCTAATAATATAGTTGCTCATTTGTTTGGATTTAAAGCATATAAAATGTTTGAAGCGGAAGTGGAAGAGAAAAATAATGTTGGGGTGAATTTTAATGAGTAGGAAAATTACTAGAACTTTGACTTTTTTATTTTTATTAGTATGCTTATTTTTTAACAATTCATTTAGTTATTCCGATGCAACAAATGATGTTAATACTAATTATTATGCAATAATAGTAGTGAGTATAATCTTTGTCTTTATAGGGTTAGTTTTATGGTTACTGTTTGGTAGAGATAAGACAGTAGTAGATACAGTAGAATTTTATCCGCCAGAAGGATATAATTCAGCAGAAGTTGCGTTCTTTTATAAAGGATATGTAGATAATAAAGCAGTAGTTTCACTTTTAATATATTTAGCAAGTAAAGGATATATCAAAATAGAGCAAATAAAAAATAAAGATGGTTCAAATTCTAAAGATTTTATTATAACTAAATTAAAAGAATATGATGGGAATAATGATGCAGAAAAAGTATTTTTTTATACATTATTTATGGCTAAAAATACAGTTACATCTAAAGAATTATATAGTAGATTTTATATTACAGTAGAAAAAATAAAGGAACATTATAATAAAAAAGAATATAAAGATAAAATATTTGATAGGAAATCATCAATAGCAAAAAATCTTATTATACCTATGATAATTATTATTTTTATTTTTATAACAGGAATGCCAGTATATGATACATCAGATTTTAATACAGCTGTTACTTCAGTTATGTTACAATTTATAGGAATTTCAATTTTATTAAAGGAATTTTTTGGAAATAAGGTGAAATCAAGAAAAATATTTTTAACTGTTTTGGCATCTTTATTTGCTATTGTACCATTATTATTTACAGTTTTTCCTGCTGTTTTTTCAAAAACAATATATTTAATTACATATATAGTAGGAATTGCTTATATAGCAATATTGGTGATGATAAGAAAGATAATATTAAAGAGAACAAAATTTGGATTGGAAATGTTAGGAAAAATTAAAGGATTTAAACGTTTCTTAGAAACTGCTGAAAAGCAAGAACTTGAAAGTTTAGTAGAAAAAAATCCGGAATATTTTTATAATATTTTACCTTATACTTATTCTTTAGATGTTTCAGAAAAATGGGTTGAACAATTTGAAAAAATTGGAATACAACCACCAGATTGGTTTATATCTAATACTACTTTATTATTTAATACATTAGGAATATTTTTAGATTTAACAATGGATGCAATAAATGCTTCTATGGCATCAGAACAATCTTTTAATAGAAATAATTTTATGGGTGGAAATGGTAATATTTAATAAAAGAAATAGCTTATTAAGTTAAGCTATTTTTTCATTTATAAAAAAAGCATTTGACCAACTAATGGTAAATGTTTGAATTGGTTGCGGGGGATAGACTCGAACTACCGACCTCAGGGTTATGAGCCCTGCGAGCTGCCAACTGCTCCACCCCGCGATATAATTTTGACTTACAAAGGAATTTGTGATATCATTTGTAAGGAATTAATACATTATTAATTTTACTACTAAAATATTAATATGTCAATACTTTTATTAATATTATATGAAAACACAAGAAAAATATGCATAAAAAGAAAATAAAATTAATAAAAGGGGGCGAAAAAGATGGAACAAATATTGCCAATTGCAATATGCCTTAGCATACCATTTTTAGGAACTACACTAGGTTCAGCAATGGTATTTTTTATGAAAAATAAAATAAATCCAAGAGTACAAAAAGCACTTTTAGGATTTGCAGCAGGAGTTATGATGGCAGCATCTGTATGGTCACTACTATTACCATCTATGAATATGGCAGTAGAACAAGGAAAAACACAATGGTATCCAGCATTAATAGGATTTTTACTAGGAATAGGATTTTTATTGTTACTTGATTCTGTAATACCACACTTACATATAGATAGTAGTAAACCAGAAGGATTAAAATCAAAATTAAAAAAAGAAACAATGTTAGTTTTAGCAGTAACTTTACACAATATTCCAGAAGGTATGTCAGTAGGTGTAGTTTTAGCAGGAGCTGTAAGTGGAAATGCAGGATTAACAATAGCTGGAGCAATAACTTTAGCAGTTGGAATTCCATTACAAAACTTTCCAGAGGGTGCAATAATTTCTATGCCATTACAAGCAGAAGGAAGGTCAAAAGGAAAAGCATTTCTTTATGGAATGCTATCAGGAATAGTTGAACCAATTGCAGCAATAATTACAATATTATTAACAGGATTAATAACATCAATATTACCATACTTGTTAGCATTTGCAGCAGGTGCAATGATATATGTAATTGTGGAAGAATTAATACCAGAAGCACAAGAAGGAGGACATACAAATATTGGAACAATAGGAGTTGCAGTAGGTTTTGCTTTAATGATGGTACTTGATGTAGCATTAGGATAAAATGACAAAAAAGGCTAGTATTTTTAAATATATGATGATATAATCTATAAAATAAAAAATAAGGAGGAATCATTATGAAAAATGAATTAGTTATAAAAAGATGTAAATCTTGTGGAGCTACAGTAAAAGTAATTGATGATTGTAATTGCAAAGGATGTGGAATTATATGTTGTGGAGAGCCAATGGAAAAATTAGTTCCAAATTCAGTAGATGCAGCAGTTGAAAAACATGTACCAACATATGAAAAAGTAGATGATGAATTACTTGTAAAAGTAAATCATGTAATGGAAAAAGAACATTATATAGAATGGATTAGCTTAGTAAAAGAAAACAAAGAAATAACAGTAAAATTATACCCAGAACAAGTAGCAGAAGTAAGATTTCCTTATATAAAAGGAGCAACTCTTTATGCTTATTGTAATAAACATGGATTATGGAAAAAAGAAGTAGAGGAGTAAAATGAAAGTATTATTTGCAACAACAAATCCAGCAAAAGTTAAAAATTATAAAGATAAACTAGAAAATAAAGGAATTAAAGTATTAACATTAAAAGATTTAAATATTAATTTAGATGTAGAAGAAACTGGAAATACAGCCATAGAAAATGCAGTTATTAAGGCAAAAGCATATGGCAAAGAAACAGGAATGATTACAATAGGAATGGATACAAATTTGTTTTTAGAAGGAGTATCTGATAAAGAACAACCAGGAACTCATGTAAGAAGAGTAAATGGAAAAGCTTTATCAGATGAAGAGATGATTGAGTATTATTCTAAACTAGCTAATAAATATGGTGGTAAATTAACAGCAATGTGGGTAAATGGAGTAGCAATATATAATAAAGGAGAAGTTAAAACATATAGTTTTAATAAAAATAAATTTTATTTAGTAGATAAAATATCTCCAAAAAGACACCCAGGATATCCATTAGATTCTATTAGTATAATACCTGAATTTAATAAATATTTAACAGATTTAACTAAAGAGGAATCTAAACTAAGAGAACAAAGTATTGCAAAAAGTAATCATGAAGATGTTATAGATGCTATATGTGATATGTTAAAAGATTTTTAAAAGGAATTTTAGATAATGGATTATGTATTTACTTTTTTAGAGGGAATAGCAAGTTTTATTTCACCTTGTATACTTCCAATGTTACCTATTTATATTTCGTATTTTTTAGGTGAAGATAATAAAAAGACTTCAAAAGCTGTGATAAATTCAATAGGTTTTGTATTGGGATTTACAATAGTATTTTTAATTCTATCAATTTTTGCAAGTAAGTTTGGTGGAATAATTAGTGGTAATATTAAATACTTTAAAATATTATTTGGTATTATTATAATACTTCTTGGCTTAAACTATATGGAATTAATAAAAATCAAATTTTTGAATAAAATAAAAAGTGCTAATAAAAAAAGTAGAAATTTAAATTTTATAAAATCGATAATATTTGGAATGTTATTTTCAATTAGTTGGACACCTTGTATAGGAACATTTTTAAGCTCAGCTTTATTGTTGATTGCAAAAAATCAAGATATGGTAAAAGGTATAATATTAATGTTATTATATTCTATAGGATTAGGAATGCCTTTTATAATATCTGCTATATTACTTGAAAAGTTAAAAGAAGTATTTAATTTTATAAAGAAGCATTATGATATAGTAAAAAAGATTTCAGGTGCAATTTTAATAATTATGGGATTATACATGATATTCTTTTAAGGAGTGTATATGAAGAAAAAAATAATATGGTTTATAATTTTTGCTTTACTTGTAATAATTCTAATTATAGCTAGCATATTTATTAATAAAAAAGGAATAGAATATATACAAGGAAGTCAAAATATTAGTAATGTGGAAACTACAATAAATGAAAAGGAGGAAGATAGTATGGACGTAAAAAAAGTAAATGATGAAACTTTTGAGCAAGAAGTTTTAAAGAGTAATATACCAGTATTAGTGGATTTCTATGCTGATTGGTGTGGACCTTGTAAAATGCTTTCACCAACAGTTGATGAAGTAGCACAAGAAAATGATGATATAAAAGTTGTTAAAGTAAATGTTGATGAATCACAAGATACAGCTATTAAATATCAAGTTATGTCAATACCAACATTAGTTGTTATAAGAAATGGAAACGAGGTAAATCGTTCTGTTGGAGTTATTGATAAAGAGGAAATTTTAAATATGATAAAATAATTAAAGTAAATTAGTTTAGAAGTTTTTTCTAAGCTAATTTATG
The DNA here is from genome assembly GCA_944386195.1 of uncultured Clostridia bacterium. Lineage (GTDB taxonomy): Bacteria > Bacillota > Clostridia > TANB77 > CAG-508 > CAG-269. Next base: position 14,706 of record CALXAD010000021.1, on the reverse strand, counting down.
CTTTTAGGAGGTTTATATGAAAGTAGTTATAGTAGGAGGAGTGGCAGGAGGTGCTACAACAGCTACAAGATTAAGAAGATTAAATGAGAAAGCAGAGATTATATTAGTAGAAAGAGGAAGTTTTATTTCTTTTGCTAATTGTGGGCTTCCTTATTATATAGGAGATGTAATTAAAAACAAAAAAGATTTATTGGTACAAACACCAGAAAGTTTTAATAAAAGATTTAATATAGATGTAAGAATAAAACAAGAAGTTATTGATATAGATAGAAAAGCTAAAACTGTTAAAATAAGAAATTTACAAACTAATGATGAATATGAAGAAACTTATGATAAATTGGTTTTAGCTCCAGGTGCTAAGCCAATAAATCCATTTGAAAGTTTAGAAAGTAAAAGAATAAAAACTCTTAGAAATGTTGAAGATGCAATAGAAATAAAAAAATATATTCAAGATAATAATGTGAAAAATGTAACAATAATTGGTGGAGGCTATATTGGAGTAGAAATGGCTGAGAATTTAAGTAATTACAATGATGTGAAAGTTACAATTATTGAAAAAGCTTCACATTTAATTAGTCCATTAGATGAAGAGATGGCAAGTTTTGTACATAAAGTTTTAAGAGAAAATGATGTTGAGATTATTTTAAATAAAGGTGTAAGAAAAATAGTAGAAAAGGATAATAAATTATTTATTTCTTTTGGAAAAGAAAATAAAGAAGCGGAACTTATAGTTTTATGCATTGGGGTAAAGCCAGAAGATAATTTAGCATTAACAAATGGGCTTAATGTTTGGCTAACTGGTGGTATAAAAGTTAATGAATATATGCAAACAAGTGATAAAAATATTTATGCATTAGGAGATGCAGTAAGAGTAAAAAATTGTGTTATAGATAAGGATATGAGTATCTTTTTAGCAGGGCCAGCAAATAGACAAGCAAGAGTAGTTGCAAATAATATTTGTGGAAAGAAAACAAGTTATATAGGAGGTATAGGAAGCAGTATTTTAAAAATATTTGATTATAGTTTAGGGATGACTGGAATTAATGAAACAATTTGTAAAAAGAATAAGATAAACTATAAAACTATAATATTATCTCCTTTTTCTCATGCTACATATTATCCAGGTGCAAGTATGTTAACGATAAAAGCAATTTATGAAAAGAAAACAGGAAGAATATTAGGAGCTCAAGTATTTGGAAAAGAAAGTGTAGATAAGATAACAGATATCTTAGCTACAGCTATTATGAAAAAAATGACAGCTTATGATTTAGAAGAGTTAGATTTATGTTATGCACCACCTTTTTCATCAGCTAAGAGTCCTATTAACTTGTTAGGAAATAGTATTGTAAATGAATTAGAAGGTTTAGTAAAAACTGTAACATGGCAAAAAGTGGATAAGTTAAAAGAAAAAGAAAATGTAGCTGTTTTAGATGTAAGAACAGATGCAGAATATAAAGTTTGGGCTTATAAAGATTGTATACATATTCCTCTTGATGATTTGAGAAATAGGATTAATGAATTAGATAAGTCAAAAACTTATTTAGTTTATTGTAGAACAGGACTTAGAAGTTATATTGCATGTAGAATTCTTACACAGAATGGATTTAAAGTAAATAATATAACAGGTGGATATCATTTTTATTCAATAATAAGTGATAAAAAATAAAAGTTATGAACAAACTTAGTACAAAAAGTGGAAAGTAATATATAAATTATTTAAAAGACAAGAAAATGTAGATAGTAAATTTCAAAATTAATATTAAAATCCAATAATATTAATTGTAAGTATTATATAAAGTTCGTTTCTAAATATATATTTAATACATTTGCAGAGCTTATCTTATTTGGTAAGCTCTATATTATACTTGTAATTAAACTATAATTATTTAGGTATATTTTTACTTTTTATTGATTATTTTTCAAAGAAATAGTATAATAATTCTGTCTCCCATCTATCTTCTTTTTTGGCGGAAAGGAGGTAGTTATGAAAAATTTATTTCGAATCGTCGCATTAATTGTCATTTACTTAATTCTTAAGAAATTTAATGATTAATGAAAAAGACTAGAGTTGCAGCTCTAGTCTTTTTTGTCTTCCATTTATTTCGATCGTCTTTCTTAGAAAGAAGGTTAAATAAAATGTAATAGATAAGTGATACATACAATTTTATTTGTTTCTATTATTTTTATTAACCTTGCACCTTATTGTGCATAAATATTATACTAGAGTTATTAAAAAAAATCAACACTTTTTTATTTTTTTTGATTTTCTTAGTTATAACTTTACTTTTTTTATATATACTTTAACTGTTTTTATTATAGCACTTCTTTTAATTTTTATCAAATTTTTCTACAGGTTTAAAAATTATTGTATATTTAATTGTAAAAACTAGATGTATCAAAGCTTACACAAGAAATGTGAAAGTTTTGTGAAAATTAGCACTCTAATATTGACATTGCTAAAAATAGATGTATAATATAACTGTAAAAAGAAAAAAGATAAAAGTACTTTTATTAAAAATATGTGCTACCATAAAAGGTGTCAACACATAAAAATTAAAAAGGAGTTGATTATTATGATGATGATACCAAGAAGACATGATTTTGATTTATGGGATGATATGTTTAGAGATCCATTTTTCACAGAAGGTGAAAGCAAATTAATGAAAACAGATATTAAGGAGAAAAAAGACAAATATCTAATTGATATTGACTTACCAGGATATGACAAAGACGGAATTAAAATTGAAATTCAAGATGGATACCTAACAGTACATGCAAAAGTAAATAAAGAAGATAATGATGAAGAAAAAGGAAAATTTGTACGTAAAGAAAGATATACAGGAGAATGTTCAAGAAGCTTCTATGTTGGAGATAGCATAAAAGAAGAAGATGTTAAAGCTAAATTCAAAAATGGTACTTTAACACTAGAAGTTCCAAAGAAAGAAGAGCATAAAGAAATCGAAGAAAAGAAATATATTCCAATTGAATAAAATAAATAAGCATGCTAGTAAATCTAGTATGCTTAATTTTTTTATAAAAAATAAAAAATTCACTAAAAAAACACTTTATTTATGATATAATACCTGTATGAAAAATTTTGAGTATAGAAATAGAAGAAAAAATAATTTAATAGAAAAAATAGTAAGTATGATTAGAAAAAATCCCCAAGTTTTTGTGAAAATAATAGCTTGTATACTTATTTTAATAGGAATTATAATATCAATAGTTGTTCTAGTAGAAGAAAGTAAAAAACAAAAATATGTTGAATATGATGGTAGCAACATAAATGAATCAAGGTATCCAAAATATAAAGAACTAATAGATGAATTACAAGAAAAACATCCTAACTGGACTTTTACTTTATTTTATACTAAATTAGATTGGAATGAAGCAATTGCAAATGAAGGACATAGTGATAATAGAACATATCCTTTAAATTTAATACCAGATTCATCAGACTATCCGGAAGAGTGGAAATGCGAAGTAGATAAAGATAAAAGATTTGATAATGGTACATGGCTTTGTGCTTCTGATAAAGCTATAAAGTGTCAAATGGACCCAAGAAATATTTTAAATGAAGATAATATATTCCAATTTAAAGAATTAAATTATGTAGAAGGTGCACAGACAAAAGAAGGATTAAGTGAGATTACTGAAGGCTCTTTTCTAGAAGGAGATGATATATCAGATGCTCTAATACAAGCAGGTAAAAAGGCTAATGTAGACCCTTATTTTATAGCATCTAGATTAATACAAGAGCAAGGAAGAAAAGGAACAACTATGTCTAGAGGATATCAATATAATGAAGATACTGTTGTTTATAATCCTTTTAATATAGGTGCAATAGGAAATTCAAGAGATGAGATTTTACAAAATGCAGCAGAGTATGCATATAATCAAGGTTGGGATACACTAGAAAAAGCAATTATTGGTGGAGTAGACTATGTAAAAGAAGATTACATAGATAAAGGACAAAATACATTATACTTACAAAAATTTGATATAGTAAATTCAGATGAAAAGTTGTATGTAAATCAATATATGCAAAATCTTTTGGCACCTGAATCAGAAGCAAAGAATATGAAAAGTATTTATGAAGCTTCTAATACAGTTGATTCTAATTTAAACTTTATAATACCTCTTTATGAGAATATGCCAGAAGAAGTATCTGAAAGATAATTAAATTTAGAAAAGGAGAATAATTATGAAGAATTTATTTATAGAATATCCAAAATGCTCAACTTGTAAAAGAGCAAAAGAATGGTTAATTAAGAATAATATAGAATTTGATGACAGAAATATAGTAGAAAATACACCTACTGTGGATGAATTAAAAGCTTGGATTGCTGAAAGTAAAAAAGAAATAAGAAAGTTTTTTAATACAAGTGGGTTAAAATATAAAGAACTTAATTTAAAGGAAAAATTACCACAGATGACAGATGAAGAAAAAATAAAACTTCTATCAAGTGATGGTATGTTAATAAAAAGACCTCTTTTAATTACTGATAAAGGAATATTAGTTGGCTTTAAGGAAAAAGAGTGGGAAGATGTTTTAAAATAATAAAAGTATAGGAAAAGTCCTATACTTTTTATAATTTCTTTAAAAATTTTTGAAATATAGTGTTTTTATTTTCTTTTAGAAATTTCTTTTTTATTAAATATAAAATTACACAAATTAAAAGTATAATTATAAAAAATATAAATATAATACTTATTTGTTTATCTTTTTCTACATTTGATAGTGTGTTTAAATAAATTATATAATTGGTAATCATATTAACCCATCCTTAGTATGTTTACAAATATTTACATGGAATATATTACCAAAAAGAAAATTGAAAGTCAATATAAAATATTAAAATCAATATATAATATTAAATATTTCTTATAAGCATTACAAAATGTTTTATAAAATCCATAGTTTCTATTATTTCAGTTTCAGAATAGTTTTTTAATAATTCTTTAGTTTTGTTTATATTATTATCATCTAAACCATAAAGTATGAAATCTGCTGAGTGTCCACTTAAATCTCTTAATTTTCTAATACTTCTATATACTAAATTACCTTTACCTTCTTCTACTAATCCTAAAAATTGACTTGATATTCCTATTTCCTTTGCGAGTTCTGTTTTATTCATATGTAATTCATTTTCTCTTATATCTTTTATTCTTTTTCCTCTTTTTAATTGTTCTACTTTTTCTTGATTAATTATGCTACTATCATTTCTTTTCATTTTTTACACCTCATACACTTTTTGTTCATTTTACAAAATAAAAAACACAAACTAGTAGATAAAAATAATGAACAAATATGGTATTTTATGGGATTTTATGGTATTATTTATCATAAATAAGAATAAAAAGGAGGAATTTATGATGTCAAAACCTATGAGCATTTTAATCATAGAAGATGACATAAATGACTGTAATAATTTTATTAAATGTATCAATAATAGAGAGGATTTTGAATTAGTAGGCATAACAGATTCAGATGTCGACGCTTTAAAATATGTAAAATTAAAACATCCTGAGGGAATTGTATTAGACTTAGAGTTAAATAATGGTTCAAGTGGTAATACTGATTCCTTACAATTCTTATCAAACTTAAGAAAAATGAATTTGAATTATGAGCCAATTGTTATTGTGACAACTCATGTTCATTCAAAGAGAACTTACGATATTCTTCATAGACAAGGCATTGATTTGCTTATGTATAAAGACCATCCTAAATATTCTTGTGAACAAGTGTTAAATAACTTTTTAACATTTAGAGTTGATATTGTAAAACCACAAGTAAAAACAATTGAGGAAGAGTTAGAAGATAATGAAAATAGAATTTCAGATTTAATTAATCACGAGCTTGACTTGATTGGCGTAACTGTAAAACTTAAAGGAAGAAAATATATTCATGATGCCATTCTATATTTGATACAAAATGAAAACAGTAATGTTAATGTCATCCAACATTTAACTAAGATTTATAAAAAATCTGGAAATACAATTACAAATGGAATTCAAAATGCTATTATTCATGCATGGAGAGTTTCTGCAGTTGAAGATTTAGAAAATTATTATACTGCAAAAGTTAATTATGAAACGGGTGTACCAACACCTATGGAATTTATATATTATTATGTGGATAAGATAAAGAAATTAATCTAGTATGAAAAAATACTAGATTTTTTCATTTTTCACCATCTTTTTCTATCAGATAATACCATTGGTTTTAAGCCACCGAATGGTATTTTTTTTATGACAAAAAGAAACAAAAATACCAAAGAGAAAAGGTGGTGAGAGAGAATATGCTAGAATGGTATGATGAATTTTGTGAATGGATAAAATATTGGTTAGGATAAAAAATAGAAGGTAAGCAATAGAAATGTTGCTTATCTTTTATTTTTACTATATAATACAAACAATATATTATTTAAAGGAGAAAGAATAATGCTTATTGACTGGTTAGAAAATACCGATACAATAGTAAATATAATAAAAACATTTTTCATAATCACATATGCATATTATACTAATATAAGATTATTAAATTTAAAGAAAAAATATAAATTACTGGAAAATTTTGGGATTTTAATATGCTTATTATGTATTAGTGTGGTGGCAAGATTAATAAGAGATATAGATAGTATATCTAGTAGTATAATGTTCTTAATTTTTATATTATCAATTATTTTCTGTGTTCAAACCAAAAATAAATTTGGATGTTCTATTTTAACAAATTCAATTTCAATAAGTATAAATTATGCACTATTTTTTATAGCTAGTTCAATAAGTTTTATTCCTTGCAAAATAATAGGAATAGAAAATAGATTTTTAAATTTGTTATTGATTATAATATTTTATACAATAATGATTAAGAGTCTTTATAAAATGAGAAAATTAAAAAATGGATTTTCATACTTAAAAAATAATAGAAAAAATGAGTTATTGAACTTATTAATTTTAGATATAAGTATAATATTAATGCTTAGTATAGTTATAATATGCAATTCTAATAAAATTGTAATAAGAAGTGTCATGATAGTGCTTATTATATCCGTTATTTTAATGTTCATTACCATACAAAAATCATTACAGCTGTATTATAAACAAAGAATGTTGGTAAAAGACTTAGAAGAAACAAAGAAAGAATTGGAAGAAAAGAAAGCAGAAGTAAAAGAACTAGAAAAAGAAAACTTAAACTTTAGTAAAATAAGTCATACAATAGCACACAGACAAAAATCATTAGAACATAAACTAGAAGAATTAAATATGAATAATGAAATATCAAGTGAATTAGGAGCAAGAATAGAAAACGTAACAAAAGACTTGAAAAAAGAAACACCAATAGAATTAAGTAAAACAGGAATCTCAGTAATAGATGATATGCTTTCATATATGCAATCAGAATGTGTAAAAAATAAAATAGACTTTCAATTACAACTAAATGGAAATATTTATACAATGACAAATCATTATATAGGAAAAGACGAATTAGAAATTTTGCTAGCAGACCATATAAAAGATGCAATTATAGCAATCGGATATGCAGATACAGTAAATAAAAGTATATTAGTAAGACTAGGAAAAATAGATGGAATTTATGCTTTATATATTTATGATTCAGGAATAGAATTTGAAATAGATACATTTATGGAATTAGGAATAAAACCAAGTACTACACATAAAGACAATGGCGGTACAGGAATGGGATTTATGAATACATTTGATACATTAAGAAAATATAAAGCAAGTTTAGAAATAGAAGAAATAGGAAAACCATGTAAAGATAATTTCACAAAAGTATTAAAATTTAGGTTTGATAATAAAAATGAATTTAAAATAAAATCATATAGGAAAGACGAAATAAAGAAAAAAGATAAAGAAAATAAATTAAATTTAGTATAATTTTTAGTAATAAGTCCCTCCTAAAAGAATAAAATTAGAAAAAGGAGGGCTTATTACGTGGAAAAAATTATTTATAAAATTAAAAATAGTAAATTACTAAAATGGCAAATAGGAGTAATAGTATTTTCATTAATAGTAGGAACTTTATTGCATTTTACATATGAATGGTCAGGAGAAAACAAATTTATAGCAAGTTTTAGTGCAGTAAATGAAAGTGTGTGGGAACATCTAAAACTAGTATTTTATCCTATGCTGATAGCAGGAATAGTGGAATATTTCTTTGTAAAAAAGATAGCAAATAACTATATAGAAGCCAAAACAATAGGAATATTTACAGCAATAAGTTTTATAGTAGTAGTGTTTTTTACATATACTGGAATAATAGGAACAAGTTTAGTTATAGTAGATATTTTATTATTTGTAATAGCAATTATATTAGGAGAATATGTAGCATATAAATTAATGAAAAGAAAAAACGAAAGTAATAATAAAACAAAAATATTATCTAGTATAATACTTATATTTTTATTATTATGCTTCATTTTATGCACATATTTTACACCAGAAGTGAATCTATTTAGAGATACTACAACAGGAGAATATGGAATATATAAATAAGGGAAAAAGAATAACTTTTTCTCTTATATTGTTATTTACATAAAAATAATTATGTAAAAATTTTAGAAAAACTATTGACAAAATAAAAAAAGCTAATTATAATAAAAACAGTTTTTGAAATCAAATAAATTTATTTAAAATCAATTCTAAAAAAATCCCAATAAAATAAAAATATGTTTAGATATCTGAGGTCATTATAAGCCCCCTTATTTAAATTATCCCTATTTAAAATCTATTAATTCCCAGATTTTTAAAAACCGTTATATGAAAATAAAAAGAATAATTAATTGTATATGATTAGTAATCCTTCATTTTATCTGCTTATAGTGGCCTCAGATATCTAAATGTATAAAACTTTAGGAGGAAAATAAATGTTAATTTCAGAAAATAAATTAAAAAGTATAATAATAAAATATTTAAAGAAACAGAAATATACAATATTAGAAGAAAATTATAAATGTAAATATGGTAAAATTGATATAATATCTTATGATAATTTAAGTAAAGAATTGGTTTTTATAAAAATATTTCCATTTAAGAGCAAAAATGATATAAACTTAATAGCAAAATATTATAAATATCTATATGGTATAGAAGATATACCATATAGATATGAAATACTAAAAATTGGCTTTAAAAAAGGAAAATATAAAGTAATTAAATATCAAAAATTAAAAGTTTAAAATCTAATAAGTTCATTATATATTTCCATCGCAAAATTATCTGTCATACCAGATATATAGGCAATAATAGCTTTTATATAATCTTCTTTTTTAGAAAGATTAAAAACAATTTTATTTCTTAATTTTAACTCTTCTCTATTTCCAAAATCACAATAATTAATTAAGAAGTGATAAAACTCATTTCCAAGTTTAGGATAGAATTTTTGTAAATCTTCTAACTTAGAAAAAGTATTTTCATAATCAAAACATTCAAGTAATTTATTATATATTTCATTTATAACAAGTTCAAAATATCTAACAGCGGTAAGAGTTCTTTCACTTAAATAGATATGTTTATAATTAAATTCTTTTATTTTGTTCATTAAGTCAAATGCTTCTTTAGAAAAACATAAACCTTTTTCAGGAGATGAATTTTCACATAAGTTACGTACTAAGTCATTTATAATATTACTGTTATTTAATGGTTCTGAATAACTTAGGTTTAGTAAATTATATAATTCGTCTAAATGGTTGTCTAATATTCCTAAAGTAATTGCATCTTCTATATCACGACCAATGTAGGAGATTTTGTCAGAAATTTTAACAATACAAGCTTCCCATGTATATGGAGCATATTCACTAGGTGAGTTATAATTATTTAGGTCTATAAATTCTTCTCTTGGTTTTAATGCATTTTCATCTATTTCGCCACAATGAGAAATAATACCATCACGAACTCCATATGTTAAATCTAAGTTTTGTTTATAACCATCATGACCTTCTAATAATTCTATATTATCAACAAAATTTAACCCATTTTTTTCATGCCAAAATGTAGTGCCTAAATCTCTTTTACAGATTTTAGATAAAATCCTTTCACCTTCATGCCCAAATGGACTATGACCTAAATCATGTGCTACTGATATTGCTTTTGTAAGTTCTGTGTTTAAACCTAAATAGCTTGCAATTGTGTAGCTAATAGATTCAACATGTGTTACATGTTCTATTCTAGTACAAATATGGTCATTTTCAGGAGAAAAGAACACCTGTGTTTTATGTTTTAATCTTCTATATGCATTTGAATGAATAATTCTTGTATAATCTCTATCAAAAGGAGTTCTTATATCACTTTTTCTTGTATCTAAAGGAATAGCTCTTGATATAACATTTTCCCATTTAGGATTGTTTTCATTCATAGATTCATTTTTAAATATATCTTTCATAAATACCTCCTTAATTTACAATATGTAGTTTATAACAAAAAAGAATAAAAGTCTACTAATTAAGGAAAATAAACAACAAACTATTGACTAAAATTATTAAAATAGTATAATAAATTACAAGTAGGAGGGAGTAAATGGAAAAGTATCCACCATATTCAATTACAGATAGAATGCTAAATTATGTTTCAGATATAATGAAAAAAATAGGTGAAGCAAACTATTTTGAAAGTTTAAGTAGATACCCAGAATTAAGGAGAAAGACGAGGATAAGGTCTATACATTCTTCTTTAGCTATTGAAAATAATCAATTATCTTTATTTCAAGTAGAAGATGTAATAAATGGGAAAATGGTAATTGGAGAACAAAAAGATATTCAAGAAGTAAAAAATGCTTATAAAGCTTATGATGAAATAGATAATATAAATCCATATTCAATCGATGACTTAAAAAAGATTCATGGAATAATGACTTTCTTAACTGTTGAAGATAGTGGGAAATTTAGAAATCACGGAGAAGCAGTTTATGATGGTGATGTAGTTATTTTTATGTGTCCACCAGAAAATATGGTAAACCAATTAATGGAACAATTGTTTAATTGGATGAAAGAATCAAAAGAAACAGTACATCCTCTAATATTGTCTTGTATATTTCATTATGAATTTGTATTTATACATCCTTTTACAGATGGAAATGGAAGAATGGCAAGACTTTGGCAAATTGCTATTTTAGCTAATTGGGAAAAAATTTTTAAATATATGCCAATTGAGAGTCTAATTAAGAAAAATCGAGAAGAATATTATAAAGCAATTTCAGATTGTAATAAAGCTGGAAATTCAAATGAATTTATAGAGTTTATGTTAAAAATGATAAATGAAACTATTGATGAAATGGTAAATACAAAAGAATTAAAAGAAAATTCCTTAATTTTACTTTCTGAAAATGAACAAAAAATATTAGAATGTATTAAGAGAAATGTTATAATAGGAGCTAAAGAAATTATAGAAAAAACTAATATTCCTGATAGAACTGTTAGAAGAATATTAAAAAAATTGATAGATAATGGAACTATACAAATTGTTGGAAATGCAATGAATTCACCTAATAAAAAATACAAAATGGCAGAGTAATGACAGAGTAATGGCAGAGTAGTGGCAGAGTAGTGGCAGAGCTGAAAGTGAATATAAAATCAGTAAAATAAGAAATTTTTATTAAATTTAAAAATAAAATTAGTTAAGGAGGGAAGAAAATGTTTAACTTAGTAAGAGATGACTTTGATGCAAACTCAGATGATATATTAAATTCTATTAATAAAATGTTAGAAAAAAACAGAAAAGAAAAAGAAGAAGATAAAGAAGAGAAAAAAGAAGAAAATAAATAGAACAAAGGGGAAAAAATAAAATGGGAAAATTATTTGTAATAGATGGAACAGATGGAAGTGGAAAACAAACACAATTTACAAAACTACAAGAGAGATTAGAAAAAGATGGAGTAGATTTTAAAGTAGTAAGTTTTCCAAACTATGATAGTCCAAGTTCAGGACTAGTTAAAATGTATTTATCTGGAGAATTTGGTAAAAATGCAAAAGAAGTAAGCCCATATATAGCATCTACATTCTATGCAGCAGATAGATATGCAACATTTCAAACAGGATATAAAGAATATTATGATAATGGTGGAATAATTTTAGCAGATAGATATACAACAGCAAATATGGTACACCAAGCAGGAAAAATATACGATAAAGAAGAAAGAGATAAATTCTTAAATTGGTTATGGGATTTTGAATTTAATTTATATGGATTACCAGTACCAACAGAAGTATTTTTCTTAAATATGCCAGTAGAAAAATCATTAGAATTAATAAAGGACAGAGAAAATAAATTCACACATGAAACCAAAAAAGATATACACGAAAGTGATGAGAATCACTTAAGAGATGCATATAATGCAGCTTGTTATGTAGCTAAGAAATATAATTGGTATGAAATAAAATGTGTAAAAGATAATGAAATAAGAACAGTAGAAGATATACATGAAGAAATCTATAATGAAATAAAAAAACACATTTGAGACAAATGGGGACGGAGCTTTTTTGTCTCAAACAATTAAATAATGAAAATGAATAAAGCATAGATTAAATGTCTATGTTTTATTTTTTACAAAAAAATTAAAAAAATAAATTTGTGATGAAGAATCTAATTTATATATAAAATCTTTAATTTAATAGACAATATAGTAATAATGAAATTGATAAAGTGATGAATTTTCAAATTTACAAAATAAATTTTTTGAAAAAACTATTGCTAAAGTTTTTAAATAATGCTATATTATAAATCATAATAAAGCTTTATTTGAAAAGAAAAAACATTTTAAAGATATAATTTTTAAAATGAACGATATAAATTGTGAGCGAAGCTACGATTTATATCGTGTCTCAAAAATAAAAAAAGAGGTCTCAAAAATAAAAAAAGAGGTCTCTTTTTTTGATGGAAGGAGGAATTATGAAATTTTATGAATTTATAGAAAAATTACAAGAAATTAACAAAGATAAAATAGTGTTAATAAAATCTGGAGTATTTTTCAATAGCTGTGTATGTGAAGCTAAATTTCATAAAAAGAGTAATGGCTTTAGACCTAATAAAAGTACAGAAAATGCTATTGCACAAATGGAAACATTAATACAATTAAGTAATCACCATATTGTTGTAGATATTGATATTAAAGGATTTTTCGATAATGTAAATCATTCAAAACTTTTAAAACAAATATGGACTTTAGGAATAAGAGATAAAAAATTAATTTGCATAATATCAGCAATGCTAAAAGCTGAAATTAAAGGCATTGGCATACCAGAAAAAGGTACACCACAAGGTGGAATTTTATCTCCTCTACTTTCTAATATTGTTTTAAATGAATTAGATTGGTGGATTGCTAGTCAATGGGAATTCTTTCCTTTAGAAGAAAATAAACGTAAAAACAAAAACTACTACTTAAAAAATTCTAAACTAAAAAAATGCTATATAGTTCGTTATGCTGATGACTTTAAAATAATTTGTAAAAGAAAATCAGATGCAGAAAAATTATTCATAGCAACTAAGGAGTGGTTAAAAGAACGACTTGGACTTGAAATAAGTACCGAAAAATCAAAAATAGTAAATATTAGAAAACATTATTCTGAATTTTTAGGCTTTAAGATTAAGGTAAAATCTAAGAGGAAAAAGTATGTAATAAAAAGCTGTATTAGTGAAAAAGCAAAAGCAAAGATTAAAATAAAATGTAAAAAAGCAATAGAGAATATTCAAAAATCTAGAAATAGCTTAGATGAAAAAATGAATATACAAAAATATAATTCAACAATTATAGGAATACATAACTACTACCGAATTGCAACAATGGTATGTTGTGACTTGGGAAAAATCGCTTATGAAGTCAGTCGAGCTATGTATAATAAGTTAAGAAAACGAGTAAGCAGAAAATGTAATAGAGTTAATAGAAAAGGCTATGTATATGAACAATATCGGAAAAAGCAAGCAAGTACGATATTTATCTGGGCAAATAATTGCTCCGCTTGGATATATAAGGCATAAAATTCCATTACAAATATCAAATGATATAAATAAATATACGATAGAGGGAAGAAAAGCTATCCATAAACGAATTAATTATATTGATATTGATATACTAAAACATTTAATGGAAAATCCTAATCCAAAAGCAAGTATTGAATTTAACGATAATCTATTATCATTATACTCTGCACAAAAAGGTAAATGTAGGATTTGTGGTCAGAATTTAGAACTAGCTGATATATATTGTCATCATATAATTCCAAAAGAAGATGGAGGCACAGATGAATATAAAAATCTAATAATAATCCATATAGATATACATAAACTAATACATAGTACAAATGCTAATGAAATTACAAAGCTTATTACAAAATTTAATTTAAGTGAAACACAAATTTATAAACTAAATAAATATAGGAAAAAACTCAAAATTGAATTAGTATAACATTTGAAAATTATAAATATTATTACAATTATTAAAATGAAGGCACGCCGTATGAGTAGGAAACTCTCACGTACGGTGTAGAGCAGGGGAAAATTTGGAGATAATATCAAAGGATTACCTATTGCTATATTTTATACTAATAGTAGAAAGCAAAGAAAAAGCAAGAAAGAATTTAGAAGAAATAAGAAAATTTTTAAATACGTCATTGAAGTATAAATGATAAAATAGAAGTACAGAAAAAGTGGAAAATAAAAGTACACAAATTTCTGTACTTTTTCTATATCTAA
>CALXAD010000020.1 GCA_944386195.1 uncultured Clostridia bacterium | reverse complement strand
ATAGATGGTCAGGCTGGTCTAGTGATTTATTCCAGTCTGATTTTCTACAGCCTAACCATCGATAACATACTAAACATTATTGTTTTACTTATTTTGGCACGGAGTTTCAATTTCTATGCTAACAAATGATAATGGGATATTAACGCAAGCTCAAAAAGCAAAAGAAGAAACTGAAAAAACATCAGAAAAAGAAGGAATACAATTAGCAGTAATGGCGGCGTCAATGGCTGATAATGGATACGCAGAAAGTTTAGATGAAGAAACTTTTAGAAATGAATTAGAAAATCAGTCTGGAAATGAAGAAGTAGATGTGCAACAAAATAAAGATGGAAGTTTTATAGTAACAGTAAATAATAGGAGATACTATGTCAATGACGACAAAACTGTTATAGATAATGATAATATAGTAGAAATAAGTAGTGAAGAAGAATTAGAAACATTTAGAGATAATGTAAATAGTGGAAATAGCTATGAAGGAAAAGTTGTATTATTAACAAATGATATAATATTAGATTCAAATGTAGAATGGGATTCAATAGGAATATATCAGCAAAATAGTACCAATCCTGATGATGAAGAAAATAAACCTTTTAAAGGGATTTTTGATGGTTGTTTTCATACAATTAGTGGAATGAATACAAATGCAAGTTTAAACGATAGAGGGTTATTTGGTCTTATAAAAGGAGCAACAGTAAAAAATGTAGGAATTGTGGATTCTAATATACAAGGAACTTCAAGAACGGGTGCAATTGTAGGATATGCTTATCAAAATAGTAGAATAGCTAATTGTTATAATTCATCAAAAATAAACACAACAGATAATTTTGTGGGAGGAATAGCAGGATATATAAATAAACAAACGATTATAGAAAATTGTTATAATATAGGAAATATAACTTCAACTGCAAGTGTAGGAGGAATAGTAGGAGGCATTGGAAATTCAACAGTAAGAAATTGTTATAATGTAGGAGAAATAGAAGGAAAACAAGTAGGAGGTATTTCGTTTGCGGTTAATGGTAGTGCATTAATAGAAAATTGCTATAATGCTGGAATTTTAACTGCAAATGGCGATGACACAATAGTGTTATCTATAAATTGTTCAGGAAATGCTTCTGAAGAAGTTATTTTTAAAAATAATTATTATTTAGAAAATACAGTAAACGGAAAAAATGATATTTATCCACATGAAGAATGTAAAGTTAAAAGCAGTGAAGAAATGAAAAAGTTATATGAGGCATTAGGAAATTCATATAAAGAAGGCAAAAACGATGGATATCCAATTCTTTTTTGGCAATAATAATTTAAAATGAGGAATAATAAAAGATGAAGAATTTATTTTTCTTCATCTTTTATAAATGAATATTTATTCTAATTTTGCAAAATGTCCAAAAGGAAACGTCCCCAAAAGGACATTATTTTAAATTTCTTAATGCTTCAATTCTATCTGCTGTACTTGGGTGTGTTGACCATATACTTGTTGTTCTTTTTTTACCCTCTTTAGTATCTTTCCTAAATGGATTAACGATATACATATTGGCTGTTGCACTATTTGCAGTTTTTAATTGATTTGGGTCATTTTCTAGTTTTTCTAGTGCAGAGATTAAACCATCTGGATTACGAGTAAATTCAACTGCTGTTGCATCAGCTAAGAATTCTCTTTTTCTAGATAAAGCAAGTTGCATTAAAGAGCCAAAAATTGGAGATAATATCAAAAATACTAAACCAATTAACATTAAAATACCATTTGCTTTATTATCATTATCCCTATCATTTAAACCACCCCAGAATAACATTCTAGAAAATAAATCTGCAATCATAACAATAAAACCAACCATAACAGAAACTATGCAACTAAGACGAATATCATAATTTTTAATATGGCTCATTTCGTGAGCAATAACTCCTTCTAATTCGTAGTAGTCCAATTTTTCTAAAAGACCAGTAGTTACACAAATAACAGCATTCTCCGGATTTCTTCCTGTCGCAAAAGCATTAGGTTGAGGGTCTTCTACAACATATAATCTAGGTCTACTTGATAAACCAGAAGCAACCATTAAGCTATCTAAGATATTTACTAATTTTTGGTCTTCTTCTTTAGTTGCAGGTCTTGCTTTATTTACAGATAAAACTATCTTATCACTATAATAGTAAGAACCCCATGCACTAGCAATAGAGAATATAAGTGCTATTACAATAGAAATAGGACCTAGATTCAAAGCATTACAAATATAATATACAATTAATGTAATTACAATAATAAAAATACTAACTATAATACCTGATTCTATTTTATTCTTTTTTATACTTTCAAACATAATAAATCCTTTCTCATTAAGAAAAAATTGGAGGAAATCCCTCCAACTATTTCTTTATTGAACTAAAATCAACTTTAACATTTTGTCTTGCTTCATCACTTTCTGTATTAAATAAATCACGAGGTTTAAAATGAAACATGCTAGCAATAATATTAGATGGGAAAACTTCTAGTTTTGTGTTATAAATTGTTACACTATCATTATAAAATTGTCTAGCAAATGAAATTTTATTTTCAGTATTTCTTAATTCTTCTGATAATTCTGAAAAGTTTTGATTTGATTTTAAATCTGGATAATTTTCAGAAACAGCCATAATTGTTTTTAATGCAGTAGATAATTCTCCATCTAACTTAGCTTTTTCAGAAACAGTTCCTGCATTTGCCCAAGAACTTCTAAGTTCAGAGATTTTTTCAAAAGTTTGACCTTCATGTGTTACATAGCCTTTTACAGTTTCAACGAAGTTAGGTATTAAGTCAAATCTTCTTTGAAGTTGTACATCTATTTGGCTCCATGCGTTATCAACTTTAATTCTTGCTTGAACTAATCCATTGTACATTGCAATTACAGCAATGATAAGAATTACTAAAACAGCTAAAATAATTAAACCAACCATTGTAATTCCTCCTATTCTTATTAGTATTTAGCAATATAATAACATATTATACATACTTATACAACATAAATATGTTAATTTTATGAAAATATAATGGAAAAAATATGTAATATTTTTATAAAATATAACATATAATATATTATGTGCTAGTATTTGCCTAAAAATAAATATTTTTGTAACACAGAAGAAATTATGCTATAAATTGTGAATTAAGATATTGCTTTTGAGAGTAAGGAAAGAGCAAAATTTGACAAATTTAATAAAAAATAGTATAATTTACTTGTTGCCAAAAGGAGGTTATTAATTTTTATGAAAAAAGAAGAAAACGCTTCGATTTCTATCATGAAAATCATTTGCGTAACAATAATACTTATTTTAGTATCTGGAATAGGTGTTATGGCAGTTAACAATGATTTAAAAGATGTAAAAATTATACTTCAAAATGGATACGAAATGACAGCTTTAACAGGTAAAGCTACAGTTTCTGAAGTATTAGCAGAAAATAATATTGTATTAGATGATAATCAAAAAACAATACCAGACTTAAATGCAGAAATACAATCAGGTCAAAGTATTCAAATAACAGACAAGTCATATAATGAAGTTCAAATAGCTAAAATATCAGAAGAAGGTGCAAAGACATCTTTAGACCAAATATTAGAAAATTATGCACCAATTACTGAAAAAATAGTAGTTGAACAAGTTACAATACCATATGAAACAATTACAAAAAACACAACTAATGGAAGTGGAGATACAACAAACAAAGTATTACAAGAAGGAAAAGACGGATTAAAAGAAGTTACTTATAAAATTAAGTATCAAAATGATGTAGAAATTGAAAAAACAGTTATATCTGAAAAAGTAGTTACAGAGCCAGTTAATAAAATTGTTCAAGTTCAGAAAAAGGTAACAGTTACATCAAGAAGTGTAAGCTTACCAAGAACATCATCAACATCAACAACTGGAGGAACTACTTATAAAGTTACAGCATATTGTCCATGTAGCAAATGTTGTGGAAAATCAACAGGAAGAACTGCTTCTGGAACAAAAGCAACACCAGGAAGAACAGTTGCAGCATCATCAAAATTTGCATTTGGAACAAAACTAAATATTGGTGGACATGTATATACTGTAGAAGATAGAGGCGGAGCAGTAAACGGAAACAAAATAGACATATTTGTAGGTTCACATTCAGAAGCGTTAGCTTGGGGTGTTAGATACTTACCAGTAAGTGTAGTAAAATAATTAATTGAATAAGAAAAGTTAAAGGCAGTTACTATAAAAGTAGCTGTCTTTTGAATTTATTTGAAAAAATTTACTTTTTGTAGTAAAATATAAAGTAGGTGGAATAAATGGAAATAGTTGATAAATTTGATAATAAAAGAGAACCATTAAATAAAACATCTAAAAGAAAAGATAAAATAAATGGCGAATATAGACAGTCAGCACATATATGGATAGTAAATGATGAGGGTAAGTTTCTTATGCAAAAAAGAAGTAAATATAAGAAAAAATTTGTTGGCAAATGCTCTCAAACAGGGGGAGCCGTAGATGAAGGAGAAACACCATTACAAGGAGCTTTAAGAGAATGTAAAGAAGAATTAGGCTTAGATATTTCAAAAGAAGAAATAGAATTGATTTTCTCATTTAAGAGAAAATATGATTTTGTAGATGTTTGGTTGGTAAAGAAAAATATAGATATAGGAAAATTAAAATTGCAAGAAGAGGAAGTAGAAGCTGTTAAATGGGTAACCAAAGAAGAAATAGAAGAAATGATAAGAACTAATAAAACAACCCCAAATGTAAGTTTTTATTTTGATATTTTACTAAAATTAATAAAAGAATATTGCTAAGGAGGAAGAAAATGAAATTAGTATCATGGAATGTTAATGGAATAAGAGCTGTTTTAACTAAGGGATTCGAAGAATTTTTTAAAGAAGTAAATGCAGATATATTTTGTATTCAGGAAACGAAATGTCAAGAAGGACAAGTTAAATTAGAATTTGATGGATATAAAAGTTATTGGAATAGTGCAGAGAAAAAAGGATATTCCGGAACAGCAATTTTTACTAAAAAAGAACCTATTTCTGTTAAATATGGCATAGGAATAGAAGAACATGATAAAGAAGGAAGAGTAATAACATTGGAATTTGATAATTTTTATATGGTAGATATATATACACCAAATTCAAAAAGAGAATTAGAAAGATTAGATTATAGACAAGTATGGGAAGATGAAATAAGAAAATATTTATTAGGTTTAGATAAAGAAAAACCAGTTATAATGTGTGGAGATTTAAATGTAGCTCATGAAGAAATAGATTTAAAAAATCCTAAAACAAATACACATAATGCAGGTTTTACGATTGAAGAAAGAAATAAAATGACAGAGTTGTTAAATGCTGGTTTTGTTGATACTTTTAGATATTTATATCCTGATAAAACAGATTGTTATAGTTGGTGGTCTTATATGAGAAAAGCTAGAGAAAAAAATGTAGGCTGGAGAATAGATTATTTCATAGTATCAGATAGATTAAAAAATAAAATAAAAGAAGCAAGCATATATCAAGATGTAATGGGAAGTGACCATTGTCCAGTAGGATTAGAAATAGATATGTCTTAGTGTGGATGTTTCTGAGGAGGGATGAGAATGAAAAAAAATAAAACAGCCTTAATAAAATGGGGCTATTGGTTTTTATTGGGTTTGGCATTAATTATAATATATAAATGTTTAGATAATTTCACATCTGTAACAGGTGTAATAGGAGATTTCTTAAATATATTAGCTCCATTTTTTGTAGGTATATTTATTGCATATATATTGTATATGCCATGTAAAAAAATTGAAGATATATATATGAAAAGAAAAATAAAATTCATAAGAAAGAAAGCAAGAGTTCTAAGTATTGTAACAGTTTATTTAATTATTGTACTAATTATTGCAGTTTTACTTACATTTATATTACCAGTAGTTTGGGATAGTATTATTGATTTTATTAGTAATATTCAAAGTTATTATGAAACAGCAATTGAAAGATACAATTCTTTGCCAAATGATTCAATATTAAAAAGCCAAGTAGTAAATGATTTTATTGAAAATATTAGACATATAGATATTAGAGAATATTTTAATTTTGATAGGATAATGGAATATATATCAGGGGCAATAAGTGCTGTAACAGGAATAGTTGATATTGTAGTTGCTGTTATCGTTTCTGTTTATATTTTAGCTGAAAGAACGAGAATAGTAGCCTTCTTTAAAAGACTGGCTGAGGCTAT
Source organism: uncultured Clostridia bacterium (assembly GCA_944386195.1). GTDB lineage: Bacteria > Bacillota > Clostridia > TANB77 > CAG-508 > CAG-269. The sequence goes on along the minus strand of CALXAD010000020.1, from coordinate 29,436 downwards.
ATTTAAAGAAAGAACATATAAAAATTTAGATAAATATTATAATCATTCAAACGAAATATTTTTTAAGTTTATAGCAAGTCAATTTTTAGATGGAATTGTTGTTGGTATATTAACAACTATTGCGATGACTATTATGGGAGTTAAATATGCTCCACTTCTAGGATTCTTTATTGGTATGTTCAATATGATACCTTTTGTTGGAGCTATTATAGCAGTTGGTATTTCAGCTATAATAACATTAATCACAGGAGGACTTTCACAAGCTGTTTGGATGCTTATTGTTGTAATTATTTTACAACAAATAGATGCAAATATTATTAATCCTAAAATTGTTGGTCAATCATTAAAGATTAGTCCATTATTAGTTTTATTTGCAGTTACTGTAGGTGGAGCTTATTTTGGAATACTTGGAATGTTCTTAGCTGTTCCTGTGATTGCAATTATTAAAATTTTAGTTGAAGATTTTATAAATTATAAATTAATGATAAAAAAAGAACAAAAATTAAAAGTTGAAGAAGTAAATAAAGATAATTATTAAAAATAAAAAATCTATTTCCTAATTTAGTTATTTTAAGGAAATAGATTTTTTATATAAATTTTTATAAAAAATCTTACGGAAATCATTGACTTAAGGATTTCGTTATGATAAAATATTGTATAGAATTTACAAAAATGGATTTTTCTACCCAGATTTTATTGATAGGGTGATTAAAATAAAAAGAGTTAAAAAAGTTAAAACATAAGAAAATAGCCAAGAAGGAGTTGAAAAAATAAGAATTTTTTCGATTGCTTTTTTGTTGTCATTTTTAAGAAATATCCATTTGAATTTTTTATTCTAAAGTTAAAAATTAAAGGAAGAGGAATCAAGTTCAAGGAGCCCTAAGTGTTTAAGGTTGTGAGAGCAGACAATTTTAAATCTTAGACAAGCAAACCAGAATTCTGAGAAGGACTTCTTTTAAAAAAATATATTTATTTCTGCTTAAAATATTCTATGAGGTGATTTTTTTGAAGGTAAAAGAAGTTATTCATGCGAAATCTTCTCGTAAAGATTTCGCAAAAGTTGGCGATTTTATTGAAATGCCAAATCTTATTCAAGTCCAAAAAGATTCATATGACAATTTCATAAAAGAGGGACTAGGAGAAGTATTGAAGGATATTTCCCCAATAGAGGACTATTCTGGAAATTTAGTTCTAGAATTTTTTGATTATTACATGGAAGACAAAACCAAATACACAGTAGAAGAAGCAAAAGAAAGAGATGCAACATATTCTGCAAGATTACATGTAAAAGTAAGATTAATAAACCGTGAAACAGGAGAAATTAAAGAACAAGAAATTTATTTAGGAGATTTTCCACTTATGACAGATAGTGGAACATTCGTAATAAATGGAGCAGAAAGAGTTGTAGTAAGCCAATTAGTACGTTCACCAGGATGTTATTATGGAGAAGAATTTGATACAAAAACAGGAAAGAAAACATATACATCTACAGTTATGCCTTTAAGAGGAGCATGGCTAGAATATGAAACAGATGGAAATGATATTTTTTGGGTACGTGTTGATAGAACAAGAAAAGTTCCAGTAACAACTCTATTAAGAGCAATAGGTTTAGCAACAGATAGTCAAATGCTAGATTTATTTGGCGATGAAGTATTATTAAAAACAACAATTTCAAAAGATACAGTAAAAGACCAAGATGAAGCTTTAATAGAAATTTATAAAAAATTAAGACCAGGAGAGCTTCCAACAGTAGAAGCTGCAAGAAATTTATTTAATGGTTTATTCTTTGATAATAGAAGATATGACTTAGCAAAAGTAGGTAGATATAAATTTAATCAAAAATTATCATTAGCAGAAAGAATTAAAGAAAAAGTAGCTGCTGATGATATAGTAGATAGTGAAACTGGAGAAGTGTTTGTACAAGCCGGAGAAGTAATAAGTAAAGAAGTTGCAGAAGATATTCAAAATTCTGGAATAAATATAGTAGATATTATGTTCCATGATAATAGAATAAGAATTATAGGAAATGGAACAGTAGATATTCATAAAGTATTACCAACAGTTGATTTAAAAGACTTAAAAATCAAAGAAAAAGTAAATTATAATGTATTAAAAAGTATAATAGATAATACAGAAGAAAAAGATTTAGTAAAAGTAATAGAAGAAAGAATGGACGAATTAGTACCAAAACATATAACAACAGAAGATATGATAGCTTCTATAAGTTGGTTATTTAATCTTTCACATGGATTAGGAGGACCAGATGATATAGACCACCTAGCAAATCGTAGAATTCGTTGTGTTGGTGAGTTATTACAAAATCAATTTAGAATTGGTTTAACAAGATTAGAAAGAGTTGTTCGTGAAAGAATGACAATTCAAGACTTAGATGTAGTAACACCACAAACATTGATAAACACAAAACCAATAACATCAGCAATAAGAGAATTTTTTGGAAGCTCTCAATTATCACAATTTATGGACCAAACAAACCCATTATCAGAGTTAGCACATAAAAGAAGAGTTTCAGCATTAGGACCTGGAGGATTAACAAGAGAAAGAGCTGGATTCGAAGTACGTGATGTTCATTATACACACTATGGTAGATTATGTCCTATAGAATCTCCAGAAGGACCAAACATAGGACTTATATCAGCACTTTCATCATTTGCTAAAATAAATGAATATGGATTTATAGAAACACCATATAGAAAGGTAGACCCAGAAACTCATAAATTAACTGATGAAGTAGAATATATGAGTGCAGATGTTGAAGATAATTACTTAATAGCACAAGCATCTGAACCAGTTGGTGAAGATGGAAGATTTGTAAATAAAAGAGTAAGAGTAAGACATAGAAATGAAATAATTGAAGTTGATAGAGACAAAGTGCAATATGTAGATGTATCACCAAAGCAATTAGTTTCAGTAGCAGCAGCAATGATACCATTCTTAGAGCATGATGATGCAAAAAGAGCATTAATGGGTGCTAACATGCAACGTCAAGCAGTTCCATTAATGATTACAGAAAGCCCAATAGTAGGAACAGGTATTGAATATAGAGCAGCAAAAGATTCAGGAATCTTAGTATTAGCAGAAGATGATGGAGTTGTTCAAAAAGTTACTGGTGACAGTATAACAATGAAATATAACAATGGAAAAACGGTTGTACATAAACTACGTAAATTCAAAAGAACAAATGGTGGTACATGTATTAACCAAAAACCAATAGTTAAAAAAGGTGAAATAGTTAAAAAAGGTGATGCAATAGCAGATGGCCCATCAACAAAAAACGGAGAAATGGCACTTGGTAAAAACGTATTAGTAGCTTTCTCAACATGGGAAGGATACAATTACGAGGATGCTATATTAATAAATGAAAAATTAGTAAAAGAAGATGTATTCACATCTATACATATTGAGGAATATGACTGTGAATGTCGTGATACAAAATTAGGAGCAGAGGAAATTACACGTGACATTCCAAATATAGGCGATGATTCATTAAAAGACTTAGATGAAAATGGAATTATAAGAATAGGTGCAGAAGTAAGACCAGGAGATATTTTAGTTGGTAAAGTAACTCCAAAAGGAGAAACAGAACTAACAGCTGAAGAAAGATTACTTCGTGCAATCTTTGGTGAAAAAGCAAGAGAAGTAAGAGATACATCATTAAGAGTACCACATGGAGAACAAGGAACAGTTGTAGATGTAAAAATCTTTACAAGAGAGAATTCAGAAGAATTAGGACCTGGAGTAAATCAAATAATTAGATGTTATATAGCAACAAAAAGAAAAATTTCAGTTGGTGATAAAATGGCTGGACGTCATGGAAATAAAGGTGTTATTTCAAGAGTATTACCAGAAGAAGATATGCCATTTATGCCAGATGGTACACCAATAGATATTTTACTTAACCCACTAGGTGTTCCTTCTCGTATGAACTTAGGTCAAGTTCTAGAAGTTCACTTAGGAGGAGCAGCAAAAGCATTAGGATGGAAAGTATCTACACCAGTATTTGATGGAGCTAATGAAGATGATATTAAAGAATTATTAGCAAAAGCAGGAATGAGTGAAGATGGAAAAACAATTCTTTATGATGGAAGAACCGGAGAACCATTTGATAAACCTATTACAGTAGGTATTATGTATATGTTGAAATTACACCACTTAGTAGATGATAAAATCCATGCTCGTTCAACAGGACCTTACTCATTAGTAACTCAACAACCATTAGGAGGAAAAGCACAATTTGGTGGACAACGTTTTGGAGAAATGGAAGTTTGGGCATTAGAGGCATATGGTGCAGCATATACATTACAAGAAATGTTAACAGTAAAATCAGACGATGTTGTAGGACGTGTTAAAACATATGAAGCAATTGTTAAAGGTGAAAATATTCCAGAACCAGGAATTCCAGAAAGCTTCAAAGTATTAGTAAAAGAACTTCAATCATTAGGATTAGATGTACGTCTATATTCAGAAGATAATAAGGAATTAGAATTAAAAGAAGATATAGATGATGGAATAGAATATAATCCAGAAAAAGATAAAAAAATCTTATCTGAAGAAGAAGTTGTTCCAGCTGAAGATTTAGAAGATGGATATACTAGTGAAGAAATAGATGATGATGTATTATTAGATGACGAAGAATCTGAGCCATTAGATGACGGAAATGATGATTTATTTGAAGGTTTAGATGATGAGGGAGACGAATTATTATTTGGTAATGATTTAGCAAAGGACAATATAGACAATGATGAAGATAATATAGAATAAAAAATAATATAACTTAATAAATTTTAAAAAGGAAAGAGGCGACCTTAGGGAATTGCAAGAGCGGTGGATAGTCCTCTTACTCCTGTTTTAAAATTACCCAGAAAAAACAAAAACTAATTGAAATCAATTAGAAATGGAAGGGAGAAAAAATAGTGGACGAATTAGATATTTTTAATAAGTTAAAAATAGGAATAGCATCAGACGAAAAGATAAGAGAATGGTCAAAAGGAGAAGTAAAAAAACCAGAGACTATAAATTATAGGACATTAAAACCAGAAAAAGATGGTTTGTTCTGTGAAAGAATATTTGGACCAGTTAAAGACTGGGAATGTCATTGTGGTAAATATAAAAGAGTAAGATATAAAGGTATCGTATGTGATAGATGTGGTGTAGAAGTAACAAAATCTAAAGTAAGACGTGAAAGAATGGGACATATTGAACTTGCAGCACCAGTTGCACATATTTGGTATTTTAAAGGAATTCCAAGTAGGATAGCATTAATGCTAGATATTTCTCCAAGAAATTTAGAGAGAGTTATATATTTTGCATCATATGTTGTAGTAGATAAAGGAACATCTGGACTAGAAAAATGCCAAGTATTAAATGAAAGAGAATATCATGAAGCAGAAGAAAAATATGGAAAAGGTTCTTTTAAAGCTAAAATGGGAGCAGAAGCAATAAGGGAATTACTAGAACAAGTAGATGTTGAAAAATTATCAGAAGAAATTAAAAAAGAATTAGAGCATGCAAGTGAACAAAAAAGAAGTAAATTAGTAAAAAGATTAGATACAGTAGAAGCATTTAGAATTTCTGGAAACAAACCAGAATGGATGGTAATGAATGTTGTACCAGTTATTCCACCAGATTTAAGACCAATGGTTCAATTAGATGGTGGTAGATTTGCAACATCAGATTTAAATGACTTATATAGAAGAGTTATAAATAGAAATAATCGTTTAAAAAGATTATTAGAATTAGGAGCACCTGAAATAATAGTAAGAAATGAAAAAAGAATGCTTCAAGAATCAGTAGATGCTTTAATAGATAATGGAAGACGTGGAAGACCAGTAACTGGAGCAGGAAATAGACCTTTAAAATCATTATCAGATTTATTAAAAGGAAAACAAGGACGTTTCCGTCAAAACTTACTTGGAAAACGTGTTGACTATTCAGGACGTTCAGTTATAGTAGTAGGGCCAGAACTAAAATTATATCAATGTGGACTTCCAAAAGAAATGGCTGTTGAATTATTCAAACCATTTGTAATGAAGGAATTAGTAGGTCGTGGAATTGCACAAAATATTAAAAATGCTAAACGTATGGTAGAAAGACTAAGACCAGAAGTATGGGGAATATTGGAAGATGTTATAAAAGACCATCCAGTAATGTTAAACCGTGCTCCTACATTACACAGATTAGGAATTCAAAGTTTTGAGCCAGTATTAGTAGAAGGAAGAGCAATAAAACTTCACCCATTAGTTTGTGAGGCATTTAATGCCGACTTCGATGGTGACCAAATGGCAGTTCACTTACCACTATCACCAGAAGCACAAGCAGAATCAAGATATTTAATGTTATCAACAAATAACTTATTAAAACCACAAGATGGTAAACCAGTTGCAGTACCAAGACTAGATATGATTTTAGGTTCTTATTACTTAACAATGGTATTAGACAATCAAAAAGGTGAAGGAAAATACTTCAAAGACCCAGATGAAGCTATAATGGCCTACGAAAATCATGATGTAAGTATACATGCAAAAATTAATGTTAGAATTACAAAAAATATAAATGGTGAAAATAAAACAAAAACAATAGAAACAAGTGTTGGAAGAATTATCTTTAATCAAGGAATTCCACAAGACTTAGGATTTATTGATAGAAAAGAAGATCCATTCCAATATGAAATAAGTTTCCCTGTTATGAAAAAATCAATGGGAACAATAATTGAAAGAGTAATCAGATTACATGGATTAACAGAATCAGCAGAAGTAATAGACTATATTAAAGCATTAGGATTTAAATATTCAACATTAGCTGGAATTACATTCTCAATGGATGATGTAAAAGTACCAGCAGCTAAAAAAGATTTATTAAAAGAAGCAGATGAAAAAGTAGAGCATATTAGAAAACAATATATGCGTGGTTTAATAACAGACGAAGAAAGATATAACGCAGTTATTAATACATGGGAAGAAACAACACAAAAAGTCAGTGATGCAATGGAAGAAAACTTTGATGAATTAAACCCAATATATATGATGGTTAAATCTGGAGCCCGTGGTAATATGAACCAATTACGTCAAATAGCAGGTATCCGTGGACTTATGGCAAGTACAACAGGTAAAGCAGTTGAAATTCCAATTAAATCATCATTTGCTGAAGGACTAGATGCATTGGAATACTTTATATCTGCCCATGGAGCTCGTAAAGGACTTTCTGATACAGCTTTAAGAACAGCAGACTCTGGATATTTAACAAGAAGATTAGTTGATGTTTCACAAGATATTATAGTAAGAGAACATGATTGTGGTACAGATGAAGGATTTACAGTATATGATATCAAAGATGGAAATCAAATAATAGAAAAAATGCAAGAAAGATTAATAGGAAGATATCCATTACATAATGTATATGACCCTAAAACAAATGAACTAATAGTAGATACAGACACAATGATTAATGAAGATACTGCAGATAGAATAGTAAATGCGGGAATCGAAAAAATGGAAGTTCGTTCAGTATTAGGATGCCATTCAAAACGTGGTGTATGTCAAAAATGTTATGGTATGGGATTAGCAAGAAGAGACTTAGTATCAATAGGAGAATCAGTAGGAATAATAGCAGCTCAATCAATTGGTGAGCCTGGTACACAGCTTACTATGAGAACTATCCACTCAGGTGGTGTAGCAGGTGTTGCTGATATTACTCAAGGTTTACCTAGAGTTGAAGAGTTATTTGAAGCTAGAAAACCAAAGGGTGTTGCAATAATTTCTGAAATAGATGGTAAAGTAAAAATCAAAGAAACAAAGAAGAAAAAAGAAGTTGTAGTAACATCAAAAGATAATTCAAAAACATATACTATACCATTTGGTTCAAAAATGAAAGTAAAAGATGGAGATATGGTAGAAGCAGGTCAACCTCTAATAGAAGGTTCAATAAATCCATCTGAAATTCTAGAAATTAAAGGACCTGAAGGAGTATATGAATATATGATTTCAGAAGTACAAAAAGTTTATAGAAACCAAGGTGTTGATATAAATGACAAACATATAGAAGTTATTGCAAGACAAACTCTTAAGAAAGTTAGAGTTGAAGATAATGCAGATACAGATATGTTCCCTGGTGAATTAATAGATATGTATGAATTTGCAGATAAGAATAAAGAAGCAGTTGCAAAAGGATTACGTCCAGCAACAGGTAAGAGAGTGTTACTTGGTATTACAAAAGCCTCTCTTGCTACAGATAGTTTCTTATCAGCAGCATCATTCCAAGAGACAACTAGAGTATTAACAGATGCAGCAGTTAAGGCTAAAACAGATGATTTAGTTGGATTAAAAGAAAATGTAATCATAGGTAAATTAATTCCAGCAGGAACTGGTATGAAGAAATATCAAAATATTCATATAAATACAGAAAAGAAGTTAGAAGAAACTTCTGATGTAGAACAATAATAAAAAAGATGTCGTATTGGGGACGTTTCTCATGCGACATTTTTTATATAATAGGAAAGTAAAACAATTCGTTTTAAAGTTAAATAAAAAATAAAATTTTATCAAAAAGCACTTGCGAAAGTTTGTTCTATATGATATAAATAAGGAAAGTGAATGGAGGTGAGAATTTGAAACTAACATTTACATATGATTTAAGAATAAATGAAACGCAAGAAAAAATAATAAGAGAAATAAAATGGCATTGTAGTAAAGTATATAATACATTTAATTATGAGGTAAGAGAAGGAAAAGTAGATGTAAGTAAAATAAAAAAGGTAAATGAAGATAGTAGTAAAATATACAAAAGTTATAGAAAAGAAAATTGGCATTCAAAATACTTACATTCACATACATTACAGCAAATAATATTAAATTGTATAAGAGACCATAAATCATATTTAGCATTAAAAGAAATGTATAAAGAAGGAAATGAAGACATAAAAGAAAAACCACAAATGCCAAAATATAAAAACAAAGGAAAGATACAAATAACATTTACAAAACATGCAATAAGACAAGAAGGAAGAAGAATAAAACTATCAATATCAAAAGAAATGCAGAAAAAATTTAAAGTAAAGAGTTTAAATTTTCTAATACCGAAGAAATTAGAAAAGCTAGTAAATTTAGAAAGCATAAAAATGATAAAGATAGGAAATATAGTAGATGGAAAATGTAAAATGTATATAATATACGAAAAGGAAGAAAAAGCTGTAGTAGTTGGTACAAATATAATGGCAATAGATTTAGGAATGGATAATCTAGCAACATGTACAAATAAAGATAACAATGAAAGTTTAATAATAGCAGGAGAAAGGGTAAAATCAAAAATAGGCTATATAAATAAAGAAATAGATAGACTAAAAGGAATACAAATGAGAATGACAGGAAGTAAAAATTATAAAAACACTAAAAAAATAAATAAATTATATGAGCAAAGAAGAAATTACAGTAATACATATATGCATAAAGCAAGTAGAATGATAATAAATTATGCGAAGGAAAATAGATGTAGTACAATAGTAATAGGAAATATAAAAAATATAAAACAAAACATGAAGAATAATAAAAGATTTGTAGAAATGCCGTTACAAAATTTAGTACAAAAAATAGAATATAAAGCAAGATTAGAAGGAATAGAAGTAGAAAAAATAGGAGAAGAATATACATCAGGAGTAAGTAGTATAGATAAAGAAGAAATAAATAAAAAATATTACAATAAAAGTAGAAGAATAAAAAGAGGACTATTTAAAACCAATAGTGGAAAGATAATAAATGCAGATGTAAATGGAAGTATAAATATATTAAGAAAATATATAAAAGAAATCTTTAGTCCAAACCTAGAAATAGCGATGGATATTGGTCGAGAACAACGACCATTAAAGAAAAGGGTTGCCTAAAAAATTAGGTGGAAACTTAAAAACAACATCTTTATAAAAATTGCTACTAAATTTAATTAGTAGCAAGGGTGAAAATTTTAATTTTCACTTTTGTTCTTTTCTATTGCTAAAAATATTTAGATGTGTTATATTGAAAATAATCTAAAAATTACAAAAGAAAAGGGGGATGTAAATGGAAGAGAGAACAAAGAAAAAAAGAAAAGTTGGATTAAAAGTGTTTGCAATAATTGCAATAATCATAGTTGTTTTAGCAGTAATTTTCTTCATAAATTTTGTAAGGAATTATGTGATTTTAAATGAAATAATAGAAAAAGAAGCTAAATTTAAAGATTCAACTAATTATTCATATGTTTCTGAACATTATAATAGTAATGATGAAGAAGATAAAGTGGTTGTAGAGCATTATTACAAAGATGGTAATAGTAAAATAATAATGGATAATGGAGAAAATAAGATTACTGTATGGTATGATGAAGAAACAAAAGAAAATATATTCTTAAATGAGACAACAAAAGAAGCTACAATAACAAGTTCACCATTTATGTTGGGAACGGAGTTATTATACTTTAATGAGGAAGATAGTAAGATATATTTTGCGTTAACATCTTTCATAACAAATGATATAGTTAATGGAAAAGATTGCTATAATATAAGAAATTCAGGAATTAAAGCATCTATTAATAAAGAAGATGGAACAGTAGCAAAAGCGATTAATGGAAAAGCAGTCATAGATGGAAAAGAATATGATAGTATTACAGGATATAAAAATTGGCAATTTGATAAATTAACAGATGAAGATATGAAAAGACCTGATTTAACAGATTATAATGTGGTAAATAAATAATAGATGGATAAGAAGTAGAAGTAAAGGCAAAAAAATAATTAGCCTTTACTTTTTTGTATATAATTTTTCTTATTAAGTCGAAATAAAGTTAATAATGTTAATATTAAGGATATGTTCATTTCTTGACAAAAGTGATTTTTGTTAGTAAAATATAATAGAATGAATGTAAGGAGAAGCTTATGCAAAATAATAATAGAAAAGTATTTGAAACCTTAGTATCTAGAACTAAAATATACTTAGCTATAATTTTAGTTTTATTAATTGTAATATGTATAGAAAATGTATCAATGATACTTCCTTCTGCTCTAATATATGTATTAGTAGTAGGTTATACTTATTATGCAAATAAGAAAAGAAAAAGTGAAATTTCAGAGACTTTACAAGATTTAACATTAACAGTAGATACAGCTGCAAAAACTAGTTTAATAAATTCACCTTTTCCATTAATTATATTAGAAACAGACGGAAACGTAATTTGGAGAAGTACAAAATTTACTACTGAATTTGCAAATATTGATATAAATACATATATGAATGATTTAATATTAGATATTAAAGACGATATAGAAAAAAATAAAGCTAATAAAGATATAACAAAAGAAATGAAAATTGGCAATAAAATCTATAAAATTATGGGAAGGTATGTTAAATTTAAAAATAAGTCAAGAGAAAAGAAAAACAAAAAAGATTATATGATTATTCTATATTTTATAGATGATACAGAAAACATTAAATTACAAAAAGAATATAAAAATTCTAAATCTTGTGTTGGAATTATTATGATAGATAATTATGAGGAAACAATGCAAAGATTAGATGCTGCGGAAAAACCTCAAATTATAGCTGAAATAGATAAAGAAATGTATGATTGGGCGAATAAATCAAATGGAATTTTAATTAAATCAGATAGAGATAGATATGTATTTTTATTTGAGCAAAGGTATTTAGAAGGTATAAAAGAAGATAAATTTAGTATATTAGATAAAATAAAAGAAATTGATACTAAAGAAAAAGTTCAATTTACTTTAAGTATTGCTATTTCAAATGAAGGTTTAACAGATAAAGAAAAATATAAATCAGCAAGAAGTGCAATGGATGTAGTTTTAGGACGTGGTGGCGACCAAGCTGTAATTCGTGAAAATGAAATCTATAAATTCTTTGGAGGAAGAGTTGAAGAAGTAGAAAAAAGAACAAAAGTAAAAGCAAGAGTTGTAGCACATGCATTAGAAAATTTAATAAAAGATGCAAATAAAGTAATGGTTATGGGTCACACTAACCCTGATATGGATAGTATAGGTTCTTGTTTAGGTATTTATCGTTTAGCTAAATCATTAGATACAAATGCATATATAGTATGTAGTGATAATGCACCATCTTTAGAAGCTTTTAGAAAATCATTAGATAAAGAGCCAGAATATGAAGATGTAATTATTAATAAAGAAGTCGCTTTAGAAAATATTGATGAAGATACAGTACTTGTTGTGGTAGATACTCATAAAGTAAATTATGTAGATAGTCCTGAATTATTAGAAAGAGCAAAAAAAATAGTTGTAGTTGACCATCATAGAAGAAGTACTAATTTTATAGAAAATGCTACACTTATGTTCCAAGAAGTATATGCTTCATCAGCAGCAGAGCTTGTAACTGAATTATTACAATATGCAGAAGTAAAAGTCGATTTAAAAACTATAGAAGCAGAAAGTTTATATGCTGGTATCATGATGGATACTAAAAACTTTACTTTTAAAACAGGTGTTAGAACTTTTGAGGCTGCAGCATATTTACGTAGATGCGGTGTTGATATAATAAGAGTAAAAAAATGGTTCCAAAGTGATTTAGCAAGCTTTAATATAATAGCTGATATTGTAAAGAAAGCTGAAATTGTAACAGATGGAATTGCAGTATCTACTTATGATGAAGTAACAAAAGATGCAAATCTTATTTGTGCAAAAGCAGCAGATGAGTTATTAACAATTAGTGATATTACAGCATCATTTGTTTTAGGAAATACGGGTGAAAAAATTTGTATAAGTGGACGTTCTATTGGAGATATTAATGTTCAAGTAATTTTAGAAAAATTAGGCGGAGGAGGTCATATTACTTTAGCGGGTGCTCAAGTTGAAAACATGACCATGGAAGAAGCAAAACAAGAATTAATAAATAGAATTCATGAGTATTTTTCAGAAATTGAAAACTAAAGAAGGAGTTTTAAATGGAGATTTTTAAAAAATTAAAAAATAACCAAAGAGGTTCTATAACTGTTTTTGTACTTGCTACTATGCTTATAGTTGTTGGTATTATTGTTACTATTTATATGACAACTATAAATAAGAATAATACACAAATAGAACAGTTAAACAAAATTCAAGAAGAGTATATGCAAACTAGTGATAATAGTGCAATGGACCAAGCTTATGATGAGAATGTTGAGAATGTTGAGTTTGGACCTGGTATGATAGCAGAAAAAAATGAGGAGTATGAAGATGATGATGGAGATACAGCCACTATACCAAAAGGTTTTGAGATAGTACCTGGATTAGATGATGTATCTGAAGGGTTAGTAATACGAGATTCTGAAGGAAATGAATTTGTATGGATACCAGTAAAAACAGCAGTAGCTAGTTCAGAGTTAGAAGGAACAAGTAATAAGGCAATGGCAGTAAAACAAGGAAATAATTATAGAGGGCTATTATATAATTTTACAAGTGATGGTTCAACTGTAATGAATGGATGTACTACAACTACGAGTAGCCATAGAGAGCCTGATTTTTGGTATCGTGATAATGAGTATAATAAAGGATTATTTACTGAAGATAGTTTACAACAAGATTATAATAAAATGATAGAAAGTGTTAATAAATATCATGGTTTTTATGTAGGAAGATATGAGCTTGGATTAGAAGGAACAAAACCGGTTGTAAAGAATGCAAATATAAATAAAGGAGTAACAACAGCAGATGCAAGTAATCCTAATACTAGTATGTGGTATGGTTTATATAGTAAATGTAAAGAATTTGCACCAGAAGAAAGTGAAAAATCAGTAGTAAGTAATATGATATGGGGAAGTCAATATGATGCGATGATGAATTGGATGCAAGAACAAGGAGAAAACGTAACTTCAAACGATGGTTTAAAACAGAATGATTATTATGTAACAGGTTTTGATACGAATGATGTTATAAAAAATGTATTTGATATTTATGGTTGTCACATGGATTGGACAATGGAATCTTCAGATTCTTCAGCTGGAACACGTGTAGCTCATGGTAATGCTAGGGGATTTGGTGGTAATCCTAGTGATAGGGTCTGGATAGGTTATGAACCATATAATAAAGAGAGTGGTAATTCTACTCGAATTACTTTATATATAAAATAAAGCATATGTTAGAAATAAATAATAAATTTTATAGTATTATAATGGTTATTTTTTAGGTTTTAAGAAAAAATATAAAAAATCAGGAAGTTAATTCTAAGTGAAACTTAGATAGGCTACCTGATTTTATTTATACAAATTTATAATTGTATTAAAAAAATGTATAAAAAATATTGAAAAACATAAAATAAAATAGTATAATGTAAATAGAGGTGTAAATTTTATGGAAGGTTATATAAAAAGAACGTTAGAAAAAACTGTAAAAGAAATGGAAAAAATGTTTCCAGTAGTAATGGTAACTGGACCAAGGCAAGTAGGAAAGACAACATTATTAAATCAAATGCTAGAAAGTAAAAAAATAAATTATGTGTCATTAGATAATATGGATGCAAGAACGCTTGCTGTAGAAGACCCAGAAATGTTTTTAAGAACATATGAATATCCAGTAATAATAGATGAATTCCAATATGCACCAAATATTTTACCATATATAAAAATTATAGTTGATAAAAAAAGACAAGAAAAATTAAAAGATAATAAAGTAAAAGCCAATGGATTATTCTATTTAACAGGCTCACAAGCTTTTCAATCAATGGAAGATGTTAATGAAAGTTTAGCAGGAAGAGTAGGAATATTAGATTTATATAGCTTAAGCAATAGAGAACTAAATGGTTTAGAAGAAGATATATTTATACCAGAATTAGATATTTTAAAGAAAAAAGAAAGTACTAAAAAATTAACTGTAAATGAATTATATCAAAGAATAATAAAAGGAGGATATCCTGAATTATATAATAATCCTGAAATTGATAAAAGTAAATATTTTGAATCATATATAAGGACATATATAGAAAGAGATGTAAGAAAAATAATAAATGTACAAGATGAATTAAAATTTTATAAATTTATTGGTAATGTAGCAGCACGAACAGGGCAAGAACTAAATATGACTGATATATGTAATAGTATAGAAATAACAAATGCAACTGGAGAAAAATGGCTTTCAATTTTAACAAATATAGGCTTAGTATATTTATTACAACCATATTCAAATAACAATATAGCAAGAATAGTGAAAAGACCTAAAATGTATTTCACAGATACAGGCTTGGCATCATATTTAGCGGGATATATGGATAGTATAACATTAGAAAGAAGTGCATATAGTGGAGCAATATTTGAAACATATGTAGTTACTGAAATTATAAAATCATTTTCTAATAATGGAATAGATGCAAGAAAACACTTGTATTATTATAGAGATAATAATGGAAAAGAAATAGATTTACTAATTATTTATAATAATAAAGTTTATCCGATAGAAATTAAAAAAAGTGCTAATCCCAAAATAGATGCTATAAAGAATTTTAATATAGTAAATAGATTTGGGTTAGAAATAGGTAATGGCGGAGTAATTTGTATGAAAGAAAATTTATTTCCCATAGATAAGAATAATAATTATATTCCAATTGAATTAATATAGAATTATTGATGTAGGCAAAATAAATGATATAATTTTATTAATTATAAGAAATAATAATGATTAAAAATAATAAAAAGTAAGATAAAATTTTACTTGTTGTTTTAGAAAAATTGAGGTCGTTTTTAGATGGTGCTACCTCAATTTTTTCTAGATGTAAAAATGACCTTGAAAAACTTAGAAAAATAGAGTACAATATAGACCTAGAAAGGCGTGATAATATGAAAGTAATATTAAAAGCAGATATAAAAGGAGTAGGAAAAAAAGATGAAATAATAAATGCATCAGACGGATATGCAAGAAATTTCTTATTTCCTAAAAATTTAGCAGTAGAAGCAAATAATGAAAATATGAGTAAACTAAAAGCACAAAATGACTCAAAAGCGTATAAAAAAGAACAAGAAAAAGAAGAAGCAAAAAAATTAGCTAATAAATTAGCTGGAATTCAATTAAAAGTACCTGTAAAATCAGGAGAAAATGGAAAAATCTTTGGAGGAGTATCAGCAAAAGAAATAGCAGACTTATTAAAACAAAATTATAATATAGAAGTAGATAAAAAGAAAATAGACTTAAAAGAAACAATAAAAACATTAGGATTAAGAACAATCTCAATAAAACTATATGATGGAGTTATAGGAAACCTAAAAGTAGATGTAATAAGTAAATAGCCAGTTGGGGCAGTTGGGGACGTTTCTTTTTGGACAAAATGTCCAATTGGGGACAGTCCCTAAAAGGACAAAATGTCCAAAAAGAAACGTCCCCAATAGGACAAAGGAAGTGAGATAATGGAACTAGGTAAAGTACCACCACATGATATAGAAGCAGAACAAGCAGTGATTGGTAGTATGCTAACAGATACTGATGCAGTTACATCTGCAATAGAAGTATTAAAAGCGGAAGATTTTTATAGAGAAGATAATAAAGAAATATATGAAGCTATTCTAAATTTATATAATAGGTCAGAACCAATTGATATAATTACTGTAAAAGCAGAACTAGAGTCAATGGGAAAATTTGAACAAGTTGGTGGATTGGAATATTTAGCAGAATTGCCAGAAAAAGTACCAACAACAGCAAATGCTATGAAATATATAAAAATAGTAGAAGAAAAATCAACATTAAGAAGATTAATAAAGACAGCAAATGAAATAATAGAATTAGGATATAGCCCAACAGAAGAAGTAGATGACATTATGGAAAATGCAGAAAAGAAAATATTTAATATTATGCAAGACAAGAATCAAAAAGGTTATAGTCCTTTAAAGGATGTTCTAGTAGAAAGCTTTACAAAATTAGAAGAATTATATAATAGAAAACAACATATAACAGGAGTACCTTCTGGATTTATTGAATTAGATTATAGGACAGCAGGATTCCATGGTTCTGATTTAGTATTAATAGCAGCAAGACCCGCAATGGGAAAAACAGCATTTGCTTTAAACATTGCAACATATGCAGCAGTGAAAGCCAATATACCAGTTGCAGTATTTAGTTTAGAGATGTCTAAAGAACAATTAGTAAACAGAATTCTATGTAGTGAAGCAATGGTTGATAGCAATAAAGTAAGAACAGGAAAATTAGAAGAAGATGATTGGACAAAATTAGCAGAAGCAATTGGACCATTGTCAGAAGCTGAAATGTATATAGATGATACGCCAGGAATTAATATAATGGAAATAAGAGCAAAATGTAGAAAGTTGAAATTAGAGAAAAATATAGGGCTTGTAGTAATTGATTATTTACAATTAATACAAGGGACTAATAAAAGAGGAGGAAGCCGTGAGCAAGAAATCTCAGAAATAAGCCGTTCTCTAAAAATACTTGCAAAAGAGTTAAATATTCCTGTAATAGCATTATCACAATTATCAAGAGCTGCAGAGCAAAGACCAGACCATAGACCTATGCTTTCAGACTTACGTGAATCTGGTGCTATAGAACAAGATGCTGATATAGTTATGTTTTTATATAGGGATGATTATTATAATGAAGATAGCGAGAAGAAAAATATAGCAGAAGTAATAATAGCAAAGCATAGAGGAGGTTCAACAGGGACAGTAGAATTATTATGGCTTGGTAATTATACTAAATTTGTTAATATTGAAAAACGATTTGATGATTAGAAACGATTAAATTTCCAAAAATCAAATACTTGCAAAACCTCTAAAAATATAGTAAAATAAGTAATACTTAAAAATATTACTTATTTTTTTATAGGAGTAGAAAAATGAAAAAAAAGGTCTTAGAAACAATAAAGAAATATAATTTAATAGAAAATGGAGATAAATTAGTATTAGCAGTATCTGGTGGACCAGACTCAATTACAATGCTTGACATATTAAATGAAATAAGAAATGAAAAAATAATAAACTTTGAAATTTGTGTAGCTCATATAAATCATATGATAAGAGAAGAAGCAAAATCTGATGAGTTATATGTAAAAAAATATTGTGAAGAAAAAAATATAGATTTCTATTCAAAAAGTATAGATGTACTAAAACTTGCAAATAATAATAAAACAGGAACAGAAGAAATGGGAAGAATTGTAAGATATAAATTCTTTGATGAAGTTTTAGAAAAAACTAGTTCAAATAAAGTTTCACTTGCACATAATAAAAACGATAAAGCAGAAACTATCATTATGAATATTATAAGAGGTAGTGGAATATCAGGATTGAAAGGAATTGAGCCTAAAAGAGGAAAGTATATAAGACCATTAATAGAATGTGAAAGATGTGAAATTGAAAATTACTGCAAAGAAAAAAACCTTAATCCTAGAATAGATAAAACTAATTTTGATAACACTTATACTAGAAATAAAATTAGGAATATCGTTATTCCGTATATAAAAGAGGAATTTAATCCTAATATAGTAAATACTTTAAACAGATTATCAGAATTAGTTGTTGAAGAAGAAGATTATATAGAAAATAGAGTAAAAAAGGTTTATGAAAGTATATTAATTAAAGAAGATAAAAAAGAGATAATATTAGATTTAAAAAGATTTAATGAACAAGAAAAGGTAATAAAATCAAGAATAGTGTTATATACTATAACAAGGATTTTAGGAAATAGCCAAGGAATAGGAAAAGTACATATAGAAGATATAATTAAACTTTGTAGTAATAATATAGGAAATAAATTTTTAACACCAAATAAAAATATAAAAATACTTGTAAAAAATCATAAAATTTATTTTTTGAGTCAAATATGAGTAGCCGTAACAAAACAGATGAAACATGCTTTGTTGTAACAAAAAAGTCATAAAAAAAATATTTACAAAGAAAAATTTATATGTTATAAATCAATATGATAAAAAACAAGGGGAACAAGAGGAGGAATTAATTTGAAAAACGGAATTAAAACATTAGCTATGTGGTTAATAATAGGAGTCATTTTTATTGTTGTACTATCATCAATAGTAGAAAATAGTGATTCTAAATTACAATATTCAGAATTAATAACTAATATTAATAATGGAAATGTAGAAGCTATTGAGATAGATGCAAATGGAACATCAGCAACAGTAACATTAAAAGATGACAAAATAAGAAAAGAAGTAAATATTCCAAGCATGGATAATTTTATGAATTATGTAGAAGAATATTTAAAAGAAGGAGCATTTACATTAGAAGAAAAATCAGAATCAATATTTGTTGCAATACTTAGTTTGCTTACACCATTTGGTTTATTAATAATATTCTTTATATTCTGGTTCTTAATGATGGGTGGAACAACAAATGGAAATCCTGGTGGAAAAACAATGTCTTTTGGAAAAAGTAAAGCAAGAATGATGACACCAGCAGATAAGAATAGAATAACATTTGATGATGTGGCAGGTGTAGATGAAGAAAAAGAAGAATTAGAAGAAATAGTAGAATTCTTAAAAAATCCTAAAAAATATACAGATATGGGAGCAAGAATACCAAAAGGAGTATTACTTGTAGGTCAACCAGGTACTGGTAAAACACTTTTAGCAAAAGCAGTAGCAGGAGAAGCCGGAGTTCCATTCTTTATAATAAGTGGTTCAGACTTTGTTGAAATGTTTGTTGGTGTTGGAGCATCACGTGTAAGAGATTTATTTGACCAAGCAAAGAAAAATGCACCTTGTATAATATTTATTGATGAAATTGATGCAGTTGGACGCCAAAGAGGAGCAGGACTTGGTGGAGGACATGATGAAAGAGAACAAACATTAAATCAATTATTAGTAGAGATGGATGGTTTTGCTGAAAATGAAGGCGTAATAGTTTTAGCAGCAACAAACAGACCAGACGTATTAGATAAAGCTTTATTAAGAGCAGGTAGATTTGATAGACAAATAGTAGTAGGATTACCAGATGTAAAAGCAAGAGAGCAAATACTAGAAGTTCACGCAAGAAAGAAGAGATTAGCTGATGATGTAGACTTAAAAGTTATTGCTAAAAATACTTCAGGATTTGCAGGTGCAGATTTAGAGAATGTATTAAATGAAGCAGCACTTTTAGCAGCAAGAAGAAACTTAAATGAAATTGGTATGAAAGAAATAGAAGATGCCATGGTTAAAGTTACTATGGGACCTGAAAAGAAAACAAAAGTAAGAAGTGAAAAAGAAAATAAATTAGTTGCATATCATGAAGCTGGTCATGCAGTAGTAAGTCATTTCTTACCATCACAAGACCCAGTACATGAGATATCTATAGTACCAAGAGGAATGGCAGGAGGATATACAATGTATAGACCTACAGAGGATAAGTCATTCATGTCAAAAACAGAAATGGAAGAAAATATTGTATCACTACTTGGTGGTAGAGTAGCTGAAAGCTTAATTCTAAATGATATTTCTACAGGAGCAAGTAATGATATTGAAAGAGCAACTAAGATTGCAAGAAGTATGGTTACAATATATGGTATGAGTGAAAGAATTGGAACATTAACATTAGGTCAAGGGCAAGAAGAAGTATTCTTAGGTAGAGATTTTGGTCATACTAAAGAATATTCAGAAGAAACAGCAGCAATTATTGATGAAGAAGTAAAAAGAATAGTAGACCAAGGATATAATAGAGCAAAACAAATTTTATCAGAAAACATTGATAAGTTACACAAAGTTGCAGGAGTATTGCTAGAAAAAGAAAAAATTGGAGCAGATGAGTTTGAAGCAATATTCAATGAATAGTAATCAAAAAGTCACATAAGTTTATAAGCTTATGTGGCTTTTTTAAAAATAGGCATTTTATACTTACAATTTCTTTTTTTCTATTGCTATTTTAGATGAATTATTATAAAATAAGCATAGCAATAAAAAAGGAAAAGTGGTAAAAATATGAAAAATTATTATGAATTGTTGGAAGTAAATCCTAAGGCTTCAAAAGAAATAATAGAAAAAGCCTATAAAGTTTTAGTAAAAAAATATCATCCTGATTTATATCAAGGGAATGAAAAATTAATAGCGCAAAAGAAAGTACAAGAATTGAATGAAGCATATAATGTACTTTCAGATGATTTCTTAAGAGAACAATATGATTTAGAATTAGAAAGAGAAAAAGAAAATAGATATAATAATGTAAGTTATGAAAATAATAGAAGAAAAAATACAAATAGACAAGAAAATAATACAATGCAAAATAACGAATCACAAGAAAAACAACATAAGGTTGGAACATTTATGTCATTAGTTGATTTATCAAAATCTATTTTCTCAAATAGACCAAGAATAAGAGAAAAAAGAAAACTACAAAAAGAAGATAAAATGGCGGCTTTAATAACACTTGTAATAGTAGTTGTATTGGGTGTAATATTATGGTTTATACCAGCAACAAATGGATTTTTAAGAAGTTTAATACCATTCTAAAAAGAGGCGAAAAATAATATGTATTATGCAGATATAAAAAAAGCAGATGTAGCAAATGGAGTAGGAGTAAGAGTATCAGTTTTTGTAAGTGGATGTACTCATCATTGTAAAAATTGTTTTAATGAACAAGCATGGGATTTCCATTATGGAAATGAATTTACAGAAAAAGAAATAGAAAAAGTAATAAATTTAATGAATCATTCATATGTATCTGGATTAACATTACTTGGAGGAGAACCATTTGAACATACAAACCAACAAGGACTATTGCCATTAGTAAGAAAAGTAAAAGAAAAATTCCCAGACAAAAATATATGGTGTTATTCAGGATATACATTTGAAAAAGATATTATAAATAAAATGTGTAAAGAATGGAAAGAAACTCCAGAATTATTGTCATATATAGATGTTTTAGTAGATGGAGAATTCCAAGAAGATAAAAAAGATATTAAATTAAAATTTAGGGGCTCAAGCAATCAAAGAATAATAGATGTAAAAAAATCATTAGAAAATAAAACGACAGTTCTTTTTGCTGTATAGCTATTGACAAAATGTGCTAATTTATGTATAATATTAACGTTATAAGGGTTATCCCACATACCGTTTTGTATGGACCGGAAGGAGGGGGAATAAAAATGTCAGAGATAAAAGTTAATAATGGTAATATAGAAGATGCTTTAAAAAGATTTAAAAGACAATGTGCTAGAAATGGAGTTCTTCAAGAAGTTCGTAAAAGAGAACACTATGAAAAACCTAGTGTAAGAAGAAAGAAAAAATCAGAAGCAGCAAGAAAAAGAAAATTTAATTAGGAGAAATGTTGGAAGTGATGTTTTTATGCTTCCAATTTTTTTGTTTTTTGTTTTAAAAAAAGAATAATGGTGTATAATAAAAAAGAGAAAAGAAAAAAGGAGGATAAAAATGGATTGTAAAGAACAAGAAATAAAAGAAGGAATTAAACTTCATATTATTAAAACAGATAAATTCAAAACAAATTTAATGGCTGTATTTTTAACAACAAAACTAACAAGAGAAAATGTGACTAAAAATGCACTAATATCAATGCTTCTAAGAAGAGGAAGCAAAAATATGAAAACACAAGAAGAAATAAGTAAAAACATGGAGGAAATGTATGGTGCAATATTTGATTGTGGATTAGATAAAACAGGAGACAATCAAGTATTAAAATTTTATGTAGAATCAATAAATGATAATTATTTACCAGAACATAAAGAAAACATATTAGAAGAAAGTGCTAGAAATTTATTAGAAATAGTATTTAATCCATATATAGAAAATGAAGGATTTAAAGAAGAATATGTAGAACAAGAAAAACAAAATGTAAAACATAGAATAGAGGGAAAAATAGATAATAAAGCAAGATATGCAAATGAAAGATGTGTAGAAGAAATGTTTAAAGATGAGCCATTTGGATTATATAAATTTGGATATATAGAAGACTTAAAAGAATTAGATGGAAAAGAATTATATAAATATTATAAGGAATTAATAAATACATGTAAAATAGATATATTTATATCAGGAGATTTAAAAGAAGATGATGAAAATTTAATAATAAATGACGAAAATATAAAGAAATTAAAAGAAAGAAAGCCAGAATATGAAAAACCAAAATTACCAGAAGAAAATAAAGAAAAAGAAGAAAATATTATTACAGAATCAATGGAAGTAACACAAGGAAAACTAGTGTTAGGTCTAGATGTTAATATAAAAAATGATGAACAAAAATATATAGTACTTCTTTATAATAGCATATTAGGAGGTTCTGCAAATTCAAAACTATTCCAAAATGTAAGAGAAAAAGCACATTTAGCATATGTTGCATCATCTAGTTATTTAAGATATAAAAATGTTATATTTATAAACTCAGGGATAGAAATATCAAATTATGAAAAAGCATTGAAATTAATAAGAGAGCAAATAGAAGAAATGAAAGAAGGAAAATTTAGTGAGCAAGACATAGAAGATAGCAAAAAAGGAATAGTATCAGCAATAAAAACAATATATGATGAACAAGATACAGCAATAATGTATTACTTTGGACAAGAATTATCAGGAAGCAATGTATCTGTTGAAGATTATATTAAAAAAATGGAAAATATTAAAAAAGAAGAAATACTAGATATTGCAAAAAATGTAAAAATTAATACAATTTATTTCTTAAAAGATTAAAGGAAAGGAGTTTGAGAATATGCAGATAATAGATAATTTAAAAATTAAAGAAAAATTATATATTGAGAAATTAGAAAACGGACTTACTGTTATGATAGTACCAAAAGCAAAAATGCAAAAAAAATATATGATATGGGGAACTAATTATGGCTCAAATGATAATAAATTTATAGCACCAGGAGAAGAAGAAATAACAGAAGTACCAAAAGGAGTTGCACATTTTCTGGAACATAAAATGTTTGAACAAGAAAATGGAACAAATAGCTTAGACACATTAACAGCATTAGGAGTCAACGCAAATGCATACACAACAAATGACCATACCGCATATTTATTTGAATGTACAGATAATTTCTATGAAGCAATGGATGAATTAATGGATTATGTACAACATCCATATTTTACAGATGAAAATGTAGAAAAAGAAAAAGGAATAATAGGACAAGAAATTAGAATGTATGATGACTATCCAGAATGGAGAGTATATTTAAATGCAATGGAAGCAATGTATCATAGTAATCCAATAAAAATAGATATAACAGGAACAATCGAAAGTATAAGTAAGATAGATAAAGATATTTTATATAAATGTTACAATACATTTTATCATCCATCAAATATGGCAATGGTAATAGTAGGAGACTTTAAACCAGAAGAAATGTTAGAAGAAGTAAAGAAAAGGTTAATAAAAAAAGAACCATGTGGAGAAATAAAAAGAATATATGAAGAAGAACCAGAAGAAATAGTAAAAGAAAAGATAGAACAAAAATTAGAAGTAAGTGAGCCATTATATACAATAGGAATAAAAGATAAAATTATAACAAATAAAAAAGAGTTGGTAAAAAAAGACCTTTGTATAGGAATTTTACTTAATTTAATATTAGGAAGAAGTTCTAATTTATATAAAAAATTATATCAAGAAGGAATAATATATGGACAGCCAAGTTTAGATTATGAATTTGGTAATACTTATTCACATATATTAATAACAGGACAATCAAGTAATCCGGAAAAAGTATATGAAGAATTTATTAAACAAGTAGAAGAATTTAAAGAAAAAGGAATAAATGAAGAAGATTTTAATCGTATAAAGAAAATGATATATGGAAGTTATGCAAGAGAATATAATGATGTACAAGATATTGCCAGAATGTTCTTATCAGATTATTTTAAAGGAATATGTAGTTTTGATTATTTAGAAGAAATAGAAGGTATAAATATTAATTCAATAAATCAAATGTTAAAAGATGTATTTAAAAGAGATAAAATGGTACTTTCTATTGTAAAAAATTAGAAATAAAAAATGTAATAAAAACAGCAATTATAAAACAAAATTTATAATGCTGTTTTTTTGTGTGTTTAAATGTCGAAAAATGTAAGAATATGTCGTACGAAAGTTGCCTAAAACACTTGAAAATACTTGACTTGAGAAAAATTATGTGGTAATTTATAACTATACTAAAGATAATAAATAAAAAGGAGAGATTGGTATGTTAAATGATGAAATTTGTAAATTAAGAGATAAATTAAATAAAAGTATAGAAAAAGGTGAAGATTATAGTGTAATCTATGAACTTAGTGTGCAATTGGATGAATTAATTGCAAAATATTATAATGATTTAAAAAATAATAAAAAAAAACTAGCATGGATGCCACTATAAAATAAAACCCTCTAAATATAATTAGGGGGTTTTGTTATGGCTATGTAAAAATAATCTAAAGTATTACTTGAAAAACTAGGTAATATATAATATAATAACTAAACTAATATAACCTATATCTATAATTAGATGAGGTTCTAAAATTTAAAAGGTTGTGACCTAAAATGAACACAATAGTATTAAAATTTGGAGGGAGTTCAGTAGCAGACAACATAAAATTAAATGTTGTTGCAAAAAAAGTAATTAGCCTAAAAGAAAATAAGGCAAAAAACGTTGTAGTAGTTGTTTCAGCACAAGGAAAAACTACAGACAGATTAATTAAAGAGGCACAAGAATTATCTGCTGTGCCAAACGAAAGAGAATTAGATATGTTACTTTCAACAGGAGAACAAGTAACAATATCAAAATTAAGTATTTTATTAAACAGAATGGGATATCCTACAATATCTCTTACAGGCTGGCAAGCAGGAATAGCAACAAATGATATTTATGGAAGTGCTAAAATAGAAGAAATTTACACAAAAAGAATTGAAGAAGAATTAGCAAAAGGAAAAATAGTAATAGTAGCTGGTTTCCAAGGGATAAATAAAAATGGAGATATAACGACACTTGGAAGAGGAGGCTCAGATACAACAGCAGTAGCACTGCAAGCAGCATTAAAAGCAGATAAATGCTATATATTTTCAGATGTAGATGGAATATATTCAGCAGACCCTAACATGATTACAATGGCAAAAAGGCTAGATGAAATATCATTTGATGAAATGCAAGAAATTGCAGATGCGGGAGCAAAGGTATTACATAACAGATGTATTCAAATAGGGAAAAAATTTGGTAATGACATAATTGCAAAGTCTACTTTTACGGATGAAGGTGGAACTAGAGTATGTCAAGGAATAGAAACAAGGGATGTAAAAAGTATAGTAAAAAATGATGGATTAATTACAGTAATAATGAATAATAAAAAAGGCGTAACAGCTAAGCAAGGATATATAGTTTATAAAAACTTATTAGAACAAAATATAATTGTAGAATGGTTTGAAAGAGACAGTGATTCTTTTAAATTCAGAATAAAAAAAGCAGAATTAAATAAAGTACAAAAATTATTAGATAGTAAATTTCCAGAATATGAAATTGTTTTAGAAGACTTCATTAAACTTACTATTATAGGATATGGAATAATACAAGACAATGTTATATTAAATAAAACAATGGACTTACTTGATGAATATAATGTAAAAGTAATTAAAGTTAGTCTTAATCAATCAAAAATAGAGATTGTAGTAGACGATATAAAACAAGAAACATTAGAAGTATTACATAAAGAATTAATAGGAAAGGAGAGATAGATATGAAAAAAACTATCTTTGAAGGCTGTGGAACAGCTATAGCAACACCTTTTACAGAGGACGGCGTAAATTATGAGGAGTTTGGAAAATTACTAGAGAATCAAATTGCAAATGGAGTAGATGCAATTATAGTTTGTGGAACAACAGGAGAATCAGCAACAATGTCAGAAGAAGAGAAAAAAGAGGTTATCAAATTTGCAATAGACAAGATAAATAAAAGAACAAAAGTAGTAATAGGAACAGGAAGTAATAACACAGCATCAGCTATAAAAATGTCAAAATATGCACAAGATGCAGGAGCAGATGCACTTTTAGTAGTAACGCCATATTATAATAAAACAACACAAAAAGGATTAGTAGCACATTATAAAGCAATTGCAGAAGCGGTTAACCTACCAATAATAATGTATAGTGTACCTAGTAGAACAGGAGTAAATATAACTCCGGAAACATGTTTAGAACTTTCAAAAATAGAAAATATAGTAGCAATTAAAGAAGCAAGTGGAAATATATCACAAGTAGCTAAAATTGCTAGTTTATGTAAAGATAATTTAGATATATATTCAGGAAATGATGACCAAGTAATACCACTACTTTCTTTAGGAGGAAAAGGAGTAATATCAGTATTATCAAATATTATGCCAAAATACACACATGAAATGGTTCATAAATATCTAGATGGAGATGTAAAAGAAGCATGTAAAATGCAATTAGATGTGTTAGATTTAATAGATGCACTATTTTGTGAAGTAAACCCAATACCAGTAAAATATGCATTAAACTTAATGGGATATAATTTTGGAAAACCACGTATGCCATTAATAGAATTATCAGATGGTAATAAAGAAAAATTAAAAGAAGTTATGAAAAAACATAATTTAATAAAATAAAAATAGGGAGATAAAAAATGAATGTATTAGTAAGTGGAGCAAGTGGAAAAATGGGAAACGAAGTTGCAAAAGAATTAGAAAATCACAAAGATTTAAACTTAGTATGTGGTTTTGATAAAGAAGATAGCAGTAAAGGAGGATTTCCTATTTATTCTAATATAAATGATATAAAAGAAAAAGTAGATGTAATAATAGATTTTTCAGTACCACAAGCAACTTTTAAAATATTGGAATATGCTGTAAAAAATAAAGTTCCAATAGTAATAGCAACAACAGGATTTACAAAAGAAGAAATAGAACAAATAAAAGAATTTTCTAAAGAAATACCTATATTTAGAAGTTCAAATATGTCATTAGACATTAATTTAATGGCAAAAATATTACAAGAAGTTGCTAAAGTCTTAAAAGATACAGATATAGAAATAATAGAAACACATCATAATAGAAAGTTAGATGCACCAAGTGGAACAGCAATTCTTTTAGCAAATGCGATAAATGATGTATTAGAAGAAAAGAAAACATATGATTTTGAAAGAATGCAAAAAAGAGAACCAAGAAGCAAAAATGAAATAGGCTTTTCATCTATAAGAGGAGGAAATATTGTTGGGGAACATACAGTATGCTTCTTTGGAGAAAATGAAACACTAGAAATAACACACAAAGCATATTCAAGAAAAGTATTTGCAGAAGGAGCTGTAAAAGCAGTAAAGTTTTTAGTAAACAAGAAAAATGGATTATATGATATGAAATGTCTCACTGGGGACGTTTCTGATGCGACATAATATTTAAATATAAGCAAAAATATAAAGGTATATTTAAATACCTTTATATTTTTTGACCTTATTTATTATTAATTAATTTCTCTACAATTTGAACGGCATTACTTGCTGCACCTTTTCTTATATTATCGGCAACAACCCAAAGATTAACTCCAGATTCAACACTCTCATCACGACGAACTCTTCCAACAAAAACTTCATCATGACCAGTTGCGTCAATAGCCATAGGATATTTATTTGTACTAGGGTCATCTACTAAAATAATATTTGGAAAGCTTTTTAAAGTATTTATTAAATCATCCATCTTAAACTGTTTTTCAAATTCAACATTAATAGATTCGGAATGAGAATTTGAAACAGGGACTCTAACTGCCGTTGCAGTTATTTTTAAATCAGGTCTATGAAGAATTTTTCTTGTTTCATTTACCATCTTCATTTCCTCTTTTGTATATCCATTATCCAAGAATTTATCAATATGTGGTAAACAATTATTGTAAATAGGATGAGGAAACTTCTTTAATGGTTTTGAATTATCTACGTTTGATAAGTCGTCTAAAGCATCTTTTCCTGCACCTGATACTGCTTGATAAGTAGAATAAACAATTCTTTTAATATGATATTTATCATCTAAAGCTTTAAGAGGAAGCATTGCTTGAATTGTAGAACAATTTGGATTAGCAATTATTCCTTTATTATTTAAAGCATCTTCAAAATTGACTTCTGGTACTACTAAAGGTACATCATCATCCATACGGAAATAACTACTGTTGTCAACGACAATTACACCTTTACTTACAGCTATTGGAGCATATTTTTTAGAAACATCTCCACCTGCAGAAAATAGTGCAAAGTCAAATCCTTCATCAAAAGAATGCTCATCTAATTCTTTAACAATATAATCCTTTCCCATAAATTTTAATTTTTCACCTGCTGATTTTTTACTTGCAAAAAGTACGTATTTAGAAACAGGTAAATTTTTTTCTTCTAAAACACGAAGAAATGACCTACCTACAAGGCCTGTTGCGCCTACTATGGCAATTTTGTAATTTTTCATTTTTATACCCTCCTTAAGAGTATGGTAGTGTCAACTAAATTTATATTTTATTTAGTTACACCCCTGTATTTTTAAGGTTTTCATCATTTTTTTGTGATAA
>CALXAD010000019.1 GCA_944386195.1 uncultured Clostridia bacterium | reverse complement strand
TTTTTTATTATTCTTTATCTATTTTTTTATTATTTTAAGGTGTTACTAAAAAGCTAATTGTTGGACAGTCTCTCTCTTAGAGTACCAACGGTTTTAGCTCTTAGCATATTTTACACCTTCCTTCATCTTTTGTTTTCTCTTATTTATTATATTTTAACACATCCACCAATTACTTTTCCTTTATTTTGCTTGGGTAATACTGATGCTCCACCAGCCAATACTACCATATCTCCTTCTTTTAGTATTCCATCTTTCTTTAATTGTTCAATTCCAAGATTAATCTTATCATCAATTGATTCTCCACTTTCACATAATACTGGAATTGCATTAAAGATTAATCCTAATTGATAATAAGTTTTTATATCATCTGTAATTGCAAAAATTGGGCAAGCTATAGCAAGTGAAGCTAATTTTTCTATAGAATTTCCTGTATGTGTATATGCAACTATAGCATCTGCTTGTGTTTGTTCTGCTGTAACTGCTGTTGTATATGCAAAAGCATCTTCTATATCTTTTTTATCATGGTCAAAACTTCTAGTATAAAATCTTTTCCAATATTTAATTGAATTTTCTACTGTTCTTGAAATTTTATCCATTGTCTCAACACATTCAACCGGATATTTACCCATTGCACATTCACCTGAAAGCATTATATCACTTGTTAAATCATATACTGCATTTGCAACATCACTTACTTCTGCTCTTGTTGGTCTTGGATTTTGTGTCATTGACTCTAACATTTGAGTTGCTGTTACAACAGGTTTTCCTGCTTTATTACATTTCTTTATAATTTGTTTTTGGTAAATTGGAACATCTTCCATTGGAACTTCTACTCCCATATCTCCACGAGCTACCATTATTCCATCAGATTCTTCTAAAATTTCATCAAAATTTTCTATACCTTCTTGACTTTCAATTTTAGAAATAATTTTTATTCTTTCTCCACCATTTTCTTTTAATAAATTTTTTATATCTCTAACGTCTTGAGCTCTTCTTACAAATGAAGCTGCTATATAATCAAACCCACCTTTTATTCCTTCTTTAATATCATCAGAATCTTTTTGTGATAAAAAGTCCATTTGGATTTTTACTGAAGGAATATTTATTGTTTTTCTACTACCTAATTTTCCAGTATTTAAAGCAACACATACAATATCTTTATCTTTTATTTCTTCTACTCTAAATTTAATAGCTCCATCATCTACTAATAATTCAGTTCC
The DNA here is from genome assembly GCA_944386195.1 of uncultured Clostridia bacterium. Lineage (GTDB taxonomy): Bacteria > Bacillota > Clostridia > TANB77 > CAG-508 > CAG-269. The sequence goes on along the minus strand of CALXAD010000019.1, from coordinate 34,503 downwards.
AACTTTTACTTCATTATATAAGTTTTTATAAGTAATTGTTGTTCTTTCATTATTTCCTACTATATCATCATGTACAAATGTAAATTTTTGTCCTTCTTTTATCTCTACTTTTTCGTTTCCTGTTTCTAATACACCAGTTCTAATCTCTGGTCCTTTTGTATCTAACATTAGTGCTACTGGTTTGTGTAATTTTTCTCTTACTCTTTTAACATTTTCTATTTTTTCTCTATTTTCCTCATATCCTCCATGAGAAAAATTAATTCTAGCTACATTTAATCCTGCATTTATTAGTTTTGTTAGCATTTCTTCGCTTTCACTTGCTGGTCCTATTGTTCCAATTATCTTAGTTTTTCTAAACTTTGCATCCATATTTATTTCCTCCCTTACTCACACTGCTTGTATTATATCAATAGTATGTACAAAATTCAATATTTTTTTACATTTTTGTTATTTCATTTCAATTATTGCATGTAAATTTTCTTCTTTATCTGTTATTACTACCGTATGTCTATCGTTTTCATTTGAATATTTACAAATTACAGTATCACCTAATTTTATTTCTTTTTTATACATAATTCTTACATTATCATATGGTCTATTATTATAAACATCTTCTGGTAATGCTTCATATGCTAGGTCTAAATAATATAAATTATGCATATGTTTATTAATATCAATATCTTTTCTAATTACTGTATATTCAATTTCATTTGAAAACTCTTTTGGTATTACTGGTTTTTCTAGTTTTTCTCCTGGAAAAACCTCCTTTTCTTCTATAGTATATGCATTAACAATATCATCAGTTATTCTTTCCATTTTTCCTGTTTCTATATTTACTAACGTCCATTTAGAAGTTGCTATAGCACAAATATTACCTTTTTCATCATATATTTCATAATCACGAAATGTAAAAAATCTATTTTTGTCCCTTACCCAAGTATGTGTTTCTAAAGTTTGTCCATATTTAGGTCTATTTATTACTTTTAATTTCCAATCTAATAAAATCCATGTAGTTTTATTTTTTAATGTATCATTTGCTCCATATCCAACTACATCTGAATGATATCCGCCAATATCTTCTAATATTTGTAATAATGCCTTATTCTTTATTTTATTATCTTTTCCTATATCTGTTAATCTTGTCCTAAAATTCTCTTTAAAAATCATTTTGCTACCTCTTTTCTGTCCAGTTGGGGACGTTTCTTTTTGGACATTTTGTCCATTTGGGGACTGTCCCTTATTGGACATTTTGTCCAATAAGAAACGTCCCCAGTTGGTCCCTCAATTATTTTAATATCCTGGTTTTTTTAATAGTTTAAACATATTCTTTTTATATTCTTCTACTCCTGGTTGATTAAATGGGTTTACCCCTAATATATTTCCAGACATAGCACATGCTTTTTCAAAGAAATATATTAATTCTCCTAAATTTTCTTCATCTAATTTATTCATTGTTATTTGAATATTTGGAACATCTCCTGATACATGAGCTTTTATTGTTCCTTCCATTGCTTTTTTATTTACAAAATCTAATGTTTTTCCTGCCAAATAATTTAATCCATCTAAATTGTCGTCATCTGGATTTATTTTTATATCTGTTTTTGGTTCTTTTACAGACAATACTGTTTCAAATAAGCATCTTCTTCCTTCTTGGATATATTGCCCCATTGAGTGTAAGTCTGTTGTATTATCTACTCCTGCTGGGAATATTCCTTTTTGGTCTTTTCCTTCACTTTCTCCATATAATTGTTTCCACCATTCTGTAAAATAATGCATTTTTGGCTCATAATTTACTAATATTTCAGTATTTTTATTTAATTTATACAATACATTTCTTGCAACTGCATATTGATAACACTCATTGTATTTTAAATTGCTATCATTATATCTTTCTTCTGCTATTCTTGCTCCTTCCATTAATTTATCAATATCAATTCCTGCTGTTGCTATTGGAAGTAGTCCTACTGCTGTTAATACTGAATATCTTCCTCCAACATTATCTGGCACTACAAATGTCTCATATCCTTCTTTTTGAGCAAGTACTTTTAATGCTCCTTTTTCTTTATCTGTTGTTGCATATATTCTACTTCTTGCTTCATCTATTCCATATTTATTTTCTAATATTTCTCTAAATATTCTAAATGCTATTGCCGGCTCTGTTGTTGTTCCTGATTTTGATATTACATTTACTGAAAAGTCTTTATTTCCTATATATTCTATTAATTCATTTAAATAATTTGAGCTTAAATTATTTCCTGCAAATAGTATTTGTGGATATTTTCTTTGTTTTGATGTAAGTAAATTATTAAATGAACTTGTTAACGCTTCTATTACTGCTCTTGCTCCTAAATATGAGCCTCCTATTCCTATTACTACCAATATATCTGATTCTTTTTTTATTTTCTTTGCTGCTTTTTTTATTCTTTTAAATTCCTCTTTATCGTAATTTGTTGGTAAATCTAGCCATCCGACAAAATCTTTTTCCTCATTTGCTCTTCTATGTAAATCTTTATGAATATTTTCTACTTGTTCTTTATACTCCATTATATTTCTCATTGTTATACCACTATTTTTTAAATTTAAACTGATTTCCGCCATAAAAAATCACCACTTTCTTTTGAATTTTTACAGTTACATTATATACAAGTAATATTTATATTGCAAGATTTTGTTAGCATTTTTTTATTTAAAAAAAGACAGAATTTTTCTGCCTAAATGAGACAAAAAAGCTCCGTCCCTATTGTATCACTTCATGCATTACTTCTGCTAAATATTTCATGCTTACTAAGCATTGGTCTAGTGTGTTTCCTGTTGCTCCTACTTCTATTATACTTGCATACTTTCCTGTATGTTGATTATATCTAGATTTAGTTAACATCATTGTTTTAAATAATCCTGGGTACATTTCTTCTGCTTTTTGCTGTATTTTTATTGCAAATTTTAAATTCTGATTCCAATTTGGATGCCATAATCCTCCATCATTTGTTCCTATTACAAACATTAATTGTGCTGCTTCTTCATCTCCAATTTTTACTGTTGGTGCATAGTCACTTCTAGAACCTATTGCATCTCTATGTATATCTATTATTATATCACTTGGCGTTGTTTGTAATATGTTTTCTACTGTTTTTAATGAACGTGTGTATGAGCCATTATATGCCGGATAATCATGATAATCTGTACTATGTACTACATTATAGTTATACCCTTTTAAATATGTTTCTAATTCTGTTCCTACTCTTATCATATTAAAGTTTTTATCTGTTGTTCTATAATTTCCTGTTGGTGTATATGGATGTTTTTCACTTGCTGTATAACTTTCACAACTATGTGTATGAAATAATATTATATTTTTATTTTCTATTTTTATATCATCTGGATTTAACATTTCTTCTGTTAAATTATAATCTGTTTCATTTTTTATTTTTACACTTCCATATTGTGTATTACTTGAATCTTTTATTGGATTATTTGTTATTACTTCTGTTTTCACTCCCGCTTTTGCTACTTCAGTTTCTGTACTTGTTTCTTCTTTTTTTGTTTCATTTTCATTATTATTATTACTTTTTTCTTCTTCTGTTTTTTCTTCTTGTTTAGTTTCATCTAACTTTTCTATACTTTTTATAGAACTTATTTGCGTCCCTATCATTTCTTGTAAAATATCTTTATTTTTATTATCATCTTCTTTAGCTACCTTTTTATATTCTTCATTTATATTTGACATAGCAGGTATTGTCTGGTCTAATGCTTGTAACATACTGTTTTTAGTTATTGATGATATTCCTTTTTCTATTTTTTCTACTATATTGTTTCCAATTTTTTCTTCCTGATTTGTATTGTTTTCTTTTTTTAGGTTTTTTCCAATAAAAAATACTATTAGAAATATCAATAGTATTCCTGCTAAAAATTTTATAATATCTCTTAATTTTAATACAGTAACATTAAACATATTTTTCTCCTTGTCTTAAGTTCTTATTATTTCTATATATATTCATATGTTTATCAAAATATGTTACTTTTTATATTTTTATTTTCCATAACAAAAAGCCCGACATAAATCGGACCCTTTTATACTTTCAATATTAAACTTTTTTCCAAAACCAATCTAAACTATTATCTAAACTTGCTTTTCCTTTTACTTTTGTCTCTAAATCGTCTACCCATAGATATGAGAAGAAACATATAAATACAAAAATAAAGTCAATTACTACACATCTTGATAATGTTGATAACATATATCTAAATTCTTCTGGTAAAGTTGCTAATTGAGCTACATGTATTATTAATAACACAAGATATACAAATAATATAACTGCTGATATCAAACTCTTTTTTATTTCTTGTGATAAAAATATTAATAGAACCGTAGCTGCTAACATTAATAATAAAGTAAGTGGATTTGATATATCAAAAATAAACATCTTTTTCCCTCCATCTTCTTTTGTTTTAGTAAATGTAATATATCATTAATAATCTTTTAAATCAACAGTTTTATATTACGTTTTTATTACATTTTTATGACATTTTTTTCTCTATTAAACTTGCTATTTCTTTTGCCTTTTTTGTTATATATTCTTGGTCTTCTCCTTCTATCATAACTCTGACTAATGGTTCTGTTCCTGATGCTCTAATTAGTACTCTTCCATTTCCTGCAAATTCTTTTTCTAATTTTTCTATTGCTTCTTTTATTTCTTCATCTTTGTCATAATCATATTTTTTATCTGCACTTACTTTAGCATTTACTAATGTTTGAGGATATAATTTTACTATACTTGCTAATTCTGATGCCTTTTTTCCTTCTTCTAAAATAGATTTTATTAACATTAATGATGTTAATATTCCATCTCCTGTTGGATTGTAGTCAAGTAAAATAATATGTCCTGATTGTTCTCCTCCTAAGTTAAATCCATCTTTTAGCATTTCTTCTAAAACATATCTATCTCCTACTTTTGTTTGTAATAATTCTAATCCATTATCTCTTGCATATTTATTTAGTCCTAAGTTGCTCATAACTGTTGCAACTATTGTATCTTTTTTTAGTTTTCCTTGTTTTCTTAAATTTTGAGATATTATTGCTAAAAGTTTATCTCCATCTATTTCATTTCCTTTCTCGTCAACAGCTAAGCATCTATCTCCATCTCCATCATATGCAACTCCTAAACTCATATGATTTTCTACTACATATTTTTTTAATCCATCTAAATGTGTTGAACCACAATTATCGTTTATATTTATTCCATTTGGATGATTATTTATTATTCTATAATTTATTCCTAATACTTTAAATACTTTTTCTGCAACAACTGATGTTGCTCCATTTGCTGTATCTAATGCTACTACGAAATCATCTCTATTATATTTTGCAATTTCATCATCAAAGTTTTTTCTAAAGAAATATACATATTCATCCATTAAGTCCATAGAATATTCTGTTACACCTATTTTGTCGTTTACTGCTTTCAATTCTTCTAATTTTCCAGATTCCATTACTTCTTCGATTTCTTCTTCTAAACTATCTGGTATTTTCATTCCTTTATTGCTAAAGAATTTTATTCCATTAAATTCATAGGTATTATGTGATGCTGAAATTACTACACTTGCATCTGCATTTAATTTTCTTGTTAAATATGCAACTCCTGGTGTTGGAATTACTCCTAATAATTTTACATTTGCTCCATAGCTTAAGAATCCTGCTACCATAGCACTTTCTATCAATGTTCCTGAAATACGAGTATCCCTTCCTATTAATATTACAGGTGTATGGTCTGTATGTTTTGATAATACATATGCTCCTGCTTTTGCAACTTTGTAAACTAATTCTGGTGTTAATTCTGTGTTTGCAATTCTTCTAATTCCATCTGTTCCAAAATATTTTCTCATTATCTAATCCTTCTTTCTTAATGTTTTCTTTATTTTTCCTACAAAATCATCTTTTGCCATCTCTAGTTTTTCTTTAACGCTTAATTCTATTTTATGTGGTTCTTCTATATCTATTCTTTTGTTTTGTAATACTAACATTGGATTTATTGTTGTTAATTCTTCTAATTTTTCTTCTCCTATTAAATCATTTAATTCTGCTAATATTTGTGGAATTCTAGGATATACTGTATTTTGTCTATGAACATCTGTACCTAGGAAATGTATCATTTTATTTTCATAGAATTTTTTTACTATTAATTGTGCTTTTTTACCATATTGACCTATTATACTTCCATAGTTCGCTTGCATTAGTACACCTTTTTGTATTAAATCATATATTAGTTCCGGCTCTTTTTGTACAAAACTATATCTTTCTGGATGTGCTAATATTGGTACTAATTTATATTGTTGCATTGAATATATGGTGTCATATAAATTAAGTGGTTCTGCATTTAATGGTAATTCAAATAATACATAACTTGTGTCATTTATTGTTGATGCTTTTCTTTCTTCTAATAATGATATTATGTTTTCTGACATATATATTTCATTTCCTAAATACAATTTTATATCCATATTTTTAGCTTGTAAATTTTCATAAATTGCATTTATCCAAACTTCTCTTTCTGGTACATTGGTTTCATAATATCCTTCCATATAATGTGATGTTGAGATTATTGCATCAAATCCTACATTTTTTGCTTCTTTTATTAAATTAAATGTCTCTTCTATACTTCTTGAACCGTCGTCTATATTAGGAAGTATATGGCTATGCATGTCTATCATTTCTTATTCTCCTTTTGTTATTCATACATTAGTTTATTTTTTTCTTTTCTTCGTCTAAATATTTGTTTATTTGATTTAATATTTCTTTTGTTCTTTCCATTGGTACTTCTTCAGTGTTTTCTATTTTTATTTTATTTGTTAATGCTTTTGGTAATTCATCATCATTATTTGTTTTCATACTTTGTTGTGTTGGATTTTTTTTTCCTATATCTTGTGATGAAACTTTTCCTTGTTTTACTATGTCAGATGCTCTTTTATACATTTCACTATTTTGTTTTCTTTGTGGTCTTGCTTGTCTTGTTTGTCTTGAATTTCCTGATTTTGCTTTTGACATAGTTGTTGAACCATAATAATATGATTGTTCATATTTTTTAGCATTTATAGGCATCTTATTCATAACTATTCCTGCTATTTTTCCACCTACATTTTGGATGTTTGTTACACATCTTTTTAAATCTTCTTTTTTTGTTTGATTACTTGCTGCAACTACTACTGTTGAGTCTACTAATCTTGCTAATATTAATGCATCTGTTACCAATTGTGCTGGTGTTCCATCTATTATTATGATATCACATACTTCTTTTAATCTATCTAACAATTCTACCATTTGTGGTGCTATTAATAATTCTGATGGGTTTGGTGGTACATTTCCTGCTGCTATTAAATACAAGTTATCTACTCCTGTTTCTTGTATATAATCTGCTAAGTCTACTTCATCATCTTCTTCATCATAATCTTCTCCTACTCCTGATAAGTAGTTAGAAAGTCCTGGTCTTGGTGAAGCTCCGAATATTGTATATTGTCTACCTTTTCTCATATCAGCATCTATTAACACTACTTTTTTTCCTGCTTGTGCAAATGTTACTGCTAAATTTGAAGATACCCAAGATTTTCCTTCACTTGGCATTGTTGATGTTACTAATAATGTTTTTAATTTTCCTTTTGTATTCATAAATTGAATATTTGTTCTTAATGTTCTAAATACTTCTGAAATCGGAGATTTTGGGTCTTGATGTACTATTAATTCTTTTTTCATTATCTTCTTCCTCCTTTTGCCTTTTGTATTTCATTATTATATATTGGTATAGATGCTATAACTGGTAATTTAAATTCTTTTTCAACTTCTTCTGCTGTTTTTACTGTTGTATCTAGCATGTTTGCAACTAATACATATATTACTGCAATTACTACACCTATAAATGCAAATATAACAACATCTCTTTGGTGATTTATATTAGATGGTTCGTTTTCTACATCTGCTTCATCTAATACATGAACATTATTCATATTATAAATATCTGCTACTTTTTCAGTAAATACATTAGCTATCTCATTTGCTATCTTTGCTGATTCTTCTGGATTTTCTGTTGTTACAGATATTTGAATTACTTCTGTATCTTCTACTGAACTTACTGATACATGATTCCTCAATTGTTCCCAAGATTCATTTATCCCAAGATTAGATATAACTTGACCTAATACATCCTTACTTCTTACTATTACACTATATGTAGAAACTAATTTTGAGTTTATTGTTATATCTGTTGTTGTTATTGAATCTGTTTCTGCTCCATCTGATGAGCTTTCTGCTCCTGCTAATACAAGTGATGTTGATGATGTATACATCGGTGTTGTGAAACCTATTGTATAAATTATTCCTAATACAATAAATATTAATACTATAAGTATTATTTGTACCTTCTTATTCCAAAATATGCTAAATAATTCTTTTAAATCTAATTCTTCCATTTTTTCCCCCTTATTTTTTTATTTCTTTTGTTTGCACTTCTATAGTATACATTTTTCTTATTTTTTTTGCAACATTTTTAACAAAAAAAATCAAGATATTGTAATAATACCTTGATTTAATTTTTGAATTTTCTCTTTATAATTCTTAAATTACTTGAACTTTTAGTTTTTCTAATTCTTCTTTGCTAATATGTGTTACTTTTATTATATCACTATCTTTCATTTTATTTTTTATCATTTCTTTTGCTACTTGTATTATTCCTTGAGTTATTCCTTGGCTCATTCCTATTTTTCTTCCTTGTTCTTCTCCTATCCTTCTTCCTTTTGCTTCTCCCTCTTTTCTTCCTCTGTTTTCTCCTTCTTCCATTCCTTTTGCATATTTGTCATCTAAAAGTTCTATATATAATTTTTCAAAATTTGTCATACTATCTCCTCCTTCTATTTTTTCTTGATATTTCTTTATTGTATCTTCTCCTAATTTCTTTGCTATATCATTTGAATATTCTAATATTAATTCTAAATATTTCTTTTCTTCTTTACTTGCTCCTCTTTTTATTATTTCTTTTAGTTCTTCTTCTATTTCTTCCTTGGTTTCTATTTTCTCAAATAACATTGCTTTTGATATTCCTGTTCTTTCTTCTAATAATTCCTCTTTTGTATAATCATTTATATCTACTAAATTATATGTTGGATATTCTAATTCCTTTATTCCATATTCTTCTCCATTTTCTTGTTTTATCGTCCTTTCTGCATCCCATCTCTTTCTTCCTGTATATATTACTATTGGACATATTAATGGTGATTCTTCAAATCTACTTTTTGGTTTTCTACTTCTTATTAGTTCTACACAATATTCCGCCATCCTTTCTGGCATTTCATAATCTATTTTACTTTGATGTTCTACTATTATAAATATCTCTTTATTTTTTACTTTATATATTATATCTGATTCTCTTACTTTAAAATTTCCTTTTATAAATTTTCTATTATATTTTTCTATTTCTTCTTCTTTTATTTTTATTTCTTTTCCTACATATCTTTTTATAAATTTTACAAATTCTCCTTTATTATCTAACACTTCTTTAAAGATTTTATCATGATATTGATGTGTTTTTTTATTTTCTTCTGTTACTTCATATTCTTTCTTTTCTTCTTCTAATGTATTATTTTTTGGAAACATTTTACTGTATTTCCAATAATCTTTTATTGTAAATATTTCCATTATCATTCTCCTTTTATTATAATTTTCTTTTCTTTTTAAATCAATCTTTCTTCATACGTAAATATATAACTTTTAATCTACTTTTCTCTATATTTCTCTCTTTTTCACCTTCTTTCTTATTTTTTCTTTTAACTAGTTTTTTACTGGAATTTTAAAGAATTAAAATTTTTGATAAAAAAATACAATAGTAATACTAAAAATCATATTACTATTGTATTCTATTACATTTTATATACTTTTTCAAGTGTTTTAAGATATTTTTCTTTTTTACTAAAATTTATTGTGCACATTTCTTACATGGTGTTAATCCCATTGATTTTGCATTACTTAGAGTTGTTGCAGTTGAATTTTTTCCTCCACATGTTGGGCTTAAGTGATATCTTTTTCCTGTTGGTGTTACATATACTGTTTGACTATTTTGAGTACTACTACTTGTAGAACTTCCACTGCTTGATTGTTTAGTTGTTGAGCTACTAGTTGTTTGTTTTGTACTTTTTGATTGTGTTGAACTTGATGTGGATGTACTTGTACTTGCCTTACTTGATGAACTAGCTGTACTGCTATAACTACTTGGCGTGCTACTCTTTGGTTCTTCTTGTTTTGGTTGTACAGTTTCTTCTGTAGTATTTTCTACTGATACATTAGTTGTTTGTTCTTCTGATTGAGTATTTGTAGCATTTGTAACATTTACAGTATTTATAGTATTTTGTGTATTTTCTTCTACATTATTTACTATAAGATTTTCTCCTTTTGCTATTTGTTCACTACTTGTTTCTACTGTTCTTGGTACTAGAGCTACAATTAAAAAGAATAATGCTACTTCTAAAATAACTTTGGCTGTATTTTTATTTTTGTTTCCTTTTATCCATCTTTCATTTATTTTTTCATTTATTGGTGGTAATATTGCAATTCCCAGCAAGCCCATTAGTATTGCTACCAATAAGTTTTGTCCTAAATATGTTGCCATACTTATTATTAAGAATATTCCTACTACATACATTAATATTGTTTTTATGTTTGTTTTTTCTTTTTCCAACATTATCCCCTCCTAAAATCCGCATATATTATATCACTTTTTTTACATATTTCGACATTTATTTTATGAAACACTTAAAAAACTATATGAAAAAAGTACTTCATATAGCTTTTTTAATATTATATATAAAATCTTTCTTTTTGATTATTTATTTGTTCTAAAAACCTAGTAGCATTATATTCTATTATATTTAAAATACAAGTGTTTACAACATAAACCATTCTTTCATTTTTTATTAGTTTTAATTGTATATTGTATAATTTGGAAAAGTCAAATTTATAAAATGTATTCTTATCAGGTATTTCATATGTTCCATTTAATATATAATTTATTTTCATTAAATGATGTAACATCATGCTAATAAGAATTGGATAGTTGTATTTTCTTAAGTCTTGATAAGAAGTTTTACTAGCTACAATATCTTTATAATTGTATACTTCTTGTAAAGTTACTTTTCTATCTTTGAAATCTCTATCTGGCATCTTATTAATATGCTTATAAGATTGCATCATGGGGTAATTTATATATAATTTTCCTTTATCAGTTGAATCATTAAATATATTTAGTAATTGCTTTACTTCTCTAAATTTTAATTTATTATGTTGTGGCTCAAAATCAAATATTAGAAATATTTCTGTATATTTTTGACTTAAAATTTTTCTCTTTTCTTCGTCTTTTTCATTTTCTCTTAGAGTCAATTTTATATCTAAATCTTCATCTATGTTTCCATCCTCATCAAATAAAATATCTGCTAATGTATGAATTGTAGTATTATATGAATATATTTCATACTTTTTATATTTATAACATATATCAAACATTTTCTCTAAAAAGTCTTTTTCATCTTCTGGTACTTCTGTAATAAATAAAATATTACTCATCAAATTCTCCTTCTTTTAACATTTTACTTAAATTATGTCCTTCTCGTAATTCTCTTTGAGTACTATCTACAAATGATTTTATTTTTCCACTTTTTAATATATAATAACAGTCTGGTCTCATTAATTTATTATCTGCTAAATTTGTATTATGTGATGTCAATATTGCCTGCATATTCTTATATTTTAAAAGTAGCTTAATAACATTTTCTGACAATTCAAAATGGTAAAATGCATCAAATTCATCTATAAAAACTAATGATGCTTTTTCAAATCTTTTACTCCAATAATAAAATGATTGCAATGATTTTGTTCCTGATGATGCAATATCATTAAATATTAATGCTCTTTTTTTATGCTTATCTAATAGAAATTCGCTATTTCCTATTTTAGCGTTTGTTAAATTCATATTAACTTTTGCCATATTTCTTAAAAATTCTTCAAAATCCTTTGTTAGGTTATTTTTTACTATCCATTCATTTAGTTCATCTACATCTGTTTCAAACCCTATAAATGCATTTGCTCCTAATGACCTAAACCATATCATATGTTTTACAAATTCTATTAATTTACTTATTACACTATCTTCTTTTTGAACAGTATTATTTGATATAAATTTTAATATTGATATTTTAATATTTTCTTTATCTATATTTAATGTTTCAGCACCTATTCTAGATAAATTAAACTCTCCATCTTTTTTTTCAAAATCAAATATATATATTAATTCATTATTTATTATTAATTCTTCAGATTTCAATGTAGTTACATTACTTTTTTTATAATTGTACTTTATAACATCTTCTCCAAATTTAAATTCATAATTGAATTCTGCATAGTCTAAATCACTATCCGCATTTAGAAAATTTTTTACATCATATGCTCCTGTATCTACAAATAAGTCTGTTATCGTTCTTACTATATCAAACATTGCAAATCCAAAGTTGCTTTTTCCTTCACCATTATTTCCAAAAACTACTATTTTACTTATTATTTTATTATTCACACATTCTGTATTAAATTTATAATCATGTTCTTGTTTAAAGTCAATTGATAATTTTTCTTTAAAATTTCTAAAATTCTCTACCGAAAATTTAGTTAACATATTATCACTCCCTATGTTCACATTATACATCTCCTTTATAAATAAGTCAACAGTATCCGTAAAAAAATTACGGATACTGTTATTATTAACATTTATTATTATTTTATTCTTATTTATAAATTTGATGTACTTATACACTTTAATACATTGATGCTTCAACTATATTAAATGTTGCACTTTTCATTGCTTCTAATTTATCTGATTCAACATATTGAAAAATATTAAAGTCTTGGCTTTGTCCTGCTGTTAAATTGTTAGCATAAATATAGTCTTGACTTATTCTATTTCCATTACTATCTACAGCTTCTACTTGAATTGAAAAAGACTTTGTTTCATTAGATTTATTAGTAACTTTTACTGTCATATTTGTTTGTGTTATTCCATAATCTCCTTCTGTTACTTCAAAATTTCCTAATTGAACATCTACATAATTAGCTAAAACTTCTTCTGTATTACTTCCTGTAGCAGTATCTAAACTGTCGCTAACAGCATCAAGTGCATCTGATGCAGCCTTTTGAGTTCCAAGAGTTATAACTATTACAACTATTCCTAATATAACTGTTACTATCATTTTTCCTCTACTAGCTTTTTTGATAGATACAAGTCCAAATATTATGGCTAAAACTCCCATTAAAAATGATAAATTACTAATGATAGGAATAAAAGATGTACATACTCCTACAATTCCTAAAACTAATCCTGCTGTGCATAAACCGCTTTTTTGTGTTTCTGAATGACTTCCCATTTTTGTTAACCTCCTTTTATTTCTTATAAAGAGAGTATATTACAATATTTTACATTTTCCAAGCATTTTTTCATTTATTTTATGAAACACTTAAAAAGCTATATGAAAATTAATTCATATAGCCTATTATTTTATCTTCCTATTGAATAATATTCATACTTTTTCATATTTATTTGTCTTCTCATTATATCTCTTGATTATTTTAGCTGGATTTCCTGCAACTATTACATTGTCTGGTACATCTTTTACAACAACACTTCCTGCTCCAATTATAACATTATTACCAATTTTTATATTTCCTATTATTACACTGTTTGCACCTACATCAACATTATTTCCAATAATCGGGCAATTTCTACTTCCATCTCCTTTATTTCCAATTGTTGTATTTTGCCTTATCTTAAAATTCTCCCCAATAACTGTATTAGAATTTATTATAATTCCTCCTGAATGAACTATATATATACCTTTTCCAATTTCAATAGAGTTAGAAATAAATATTCCATATTTTATTCTAATCTTTTTCAAAATATATCTGTAAATATTATATCTAAAAAAACTTTTGCCTTTTAAATACTGTACTTTCCTTAAAAAAAATATAAATCTATATAGTTCATTTACCAAAAATGCCTTTGTTCTATTTTTTATATTATATTCAGCATTTGGATAATATTTCTGAAATGATGATTTTATTGAATCTTCGACACTTTTTTTATTATCAAATTTATTCATTATACTCTCCCCAAAAAATATACCTCTTAATCTATATATTTCTCTATTTTACCTTGTCTTTTATTTTTTAATATTTTTTTACTTTTGTAATATTATACTCTTTAAATTATCTAAGATATTTTCTACTATATTTTTATAAAATTTAAATTCTTCCGTTCTATGAAATACTATTACGTGTATAACATTTGGTATTATAAAAACTAAAATCAGATTTACAATAATCTGTAATATATCATTATTAACATTCACTCTTGAAACAATTAAATACGTAACAAAAACAGAAATACCTGCCACAAAGATATATGGTATATAATCATTTATATACTGTTTATATGTTCTTTTGAACAATGGCTTATATGTATATTTTGGATATCCATAAAACAATAATACAAAATTGCTTATAATAGTTCCCATAAATACTCCAGCTAATCCAAATATATTAACTAAAATAATGGATGCCACTATATTCGTTATTGATTCTAAAATAGGCATATGCCTGTCTTCATAAAATATTCCTGCTGCTTCTTTAAAAGTTCCATTTGTACCTCTCATTCCACTAAAATAAAAGTTAACTACTAAAGTTACCAATACTCCAAATGGCAAAATAAATTGTTCTCCTATCCATACCTTTATAAAAGGTTCTATAATACATAACAATCCAGCGCTTGCAAATGCATAAATCCATGAATTTAAAAATAATTCATTTTTATAAATCGTATATGATTTACTAGTATTTTCCTCTACCAATAAATTTCCCACACTAGCAGTAATTGAAGAGAATACTTGTGAAAATAAATTAATCAAAGCTTGTATAATTAAATTATAATTAGAATATAAACCTACTGTTGTAACTCCTAAAAAACTGGAAATTATTATATTATCTGTACCTAGCACTACAAAATTTCCAATCTTATGATATACAAGTCCTTTTACCTTTGTAAAAATATCTTTCCTAACATTTTTTTCTAATTTTGTTACATTTTTTTCCTTAATGTATTTATATTTTTTACTTGCTATTATTGTTATTACAATATTTTCTAATATCCTGCATATTATTTTAATAATCAAATATAATATATAATTTTTAGTGGTATATAATATAAATATCTGTGTTATATTCATTATTAATAAATATAAAATATGCACTATATTTATTATATAACTTTTTTGATTAGCATATAAAATTGACCTTTTATATGCTAAAAGATATGATGCAATTATATCCATTAAAAATAATATATATATCACATTTATATTTTCATTAATTGTTGTCTCTCCTACAATCATACCTAAAAATGGTATAATTAATAATCCTAACATAGAAATTATAACAGCTATAAATCTATAACTAGTTTTATAAAATAACATTAATGATTTTATTTGTTCTATGTTTTTTTCTGCGATTGGTTTGTATAAATTATAGATAATTGCTGAACCTATTCCTAATTCCACAATTCC
Source organism: uncultured Clostridia bacterium (assembly GCA_944386195.1). GTDB lineage: Bacteria > Bacillota > Clostridia > TANB77 > CAG-508 > CAG-269. The sequence continues at coordinate 18,873 of CALXAD010000019.1, read as the reverse complement.
CAACATAGATACAATATTAGAAAACAAGCCATTTATTCCCAAATATTCTGTTCCTAAAATATTCAAAAATATCTTTTGTGATACGAACCCAATTAATATTGTTACAATATTCATAACAAATGCCACAATTGCATTTTTTAATGAATTCTTTGAACGCATATATACTAACTCCTATCTTTCTACTACAATATTCCACTATTTATTATATCTTTTATATTTATTATTTATTTTAAATAACTTTATTATTTTTCTTAATATAATTCCACATTCCAATGAAAATGTTGTAATTTCTAAATCTCTTGCTGCTTTTTTTATATTTTTATTTTCATAAATTGCTTCACTGTACATTTCATATAGCAATAATTTTCTAGGAAATTTTATACCTTTAAATTCTATATACTCTTTTATATATAATAATAATCCATTAGGACTATTTTTAAATCTTTTATTTCCTTTCTTGGTTAATCCATCATCAAGATAATCTCCTATGTAAATTATATCTTGGAAATATCTTGATTTATATCCTTGACTAGCAATTCTATTCCATAATACTGCTTCTGTTAAAAACTTCTCTCCTTTAAATTCAGGAAATCTATTTTTCTTTAATATCTCTGTATAAAAAATCCTTACCTTTTCTCCTTTTATATTATATTTTTCTTCTTCTGATTTTGTAATATCTATATATTCTCCCTTAAATGTTTTCCCCCATATAGTGTTCCTATCATATCCTCTGTTAAAAACCATTCCAGAAAAACATTTTTTATTTGATATTTCTTTTTCCTTTTTTATGATAATTTCTACAGCATCCTCAATTAAATAATCATCTGAATCTACAATAAAAGTCATTTTTCCTTCTGCCATATCTATACCTTTATTTACGGCAACATGCTTTCCTTTATTTTCTTGCTTTATATATCTCATTCTAATATAATTTTCATCTTTAAACTTTTTTAATATTTTTTCTGTTTCATCTTTTGAGCCATCATCAATTACAATCCATTCAAAACTCTTACTAGTCTGATTTTTCAAAGAATCATATAGTCTTTTTAATGTATATGCTCTATTATATGTTGGAGTAATTATTGATACTTCTAATTTATTTTTCATATATTTTCCCTCTAATCATAATTTTTTATTTTATAACTCTACTAATAATTTTTTCTTATTAAATCATTTTATTTTCTTTTCAAAAAATATTCATAAAATTTTGCTATATAATTTTTTACATATTTTCGTTTTCCTCAAACTTAAATATATCTTTTTCAAAAAATTATATATCCATTTTTGAATCGTAGTCTGCGTAATCTTTTCTATTATAATACAAATTACAAATATTCCTATTGCTACACATGGTATAATTATAAATTGTAATTCATTATTCCACCAATAATCTAAATTTAAAATTTCCAAATACAATTTTGGTGCTAAGACAGAGTGATCATGTATTAAATAAACTCCAAATGTTAACGGTGCTACTCTTGATATTATTTTTATAATTATATCATTTTTTATATTTAAATTTTTAAAATATAAAAACAAAAATACTGATGCTATAAATGTAGTTACAAAATTATAAGCATAAACTTTTCCACTTAAATCTTTTATATTTAATGTATTACATATATATATAATTGTCAAAAGTAAAAAATATGAAAAAATTGTAATCAATAAATATCCCAACAAATTTCTTTTATTATTATATAAATTGGTTTTTAAATATAACCTTATATAAGCTCCAACTAAATAAAGTATAACAAACCAAATTATACCATGCCCTCCTGTTCCATCAAGTAAGAATTCATTTGGTAATATGCTTGTTAAAAGACAAAATATAATTATTAAAATTATTAATAATTTTTTAAATTCATTTTTATTTAATTGATTTATCATTTTATTTATAAATGGTGATATCATATATAAAACTAAATATGTAGTAATAAACCAATAATGATTAGTTACAACGGGGAAAAATGATTTTATTCCATCAATTATTGAAAAATCTGCTTTTCCAACTATTAATAAAATTATATATATACTTATGGAATAAAATAATGTCTTTACCCATATTTTTACAATTTTATTCATTTTGATTTCTGATTTTACTTGGAAAAATCCTGTAATAAGTACATAGCAATTTACTGCAACTATACAAATCACTTCTAAAAAGCTTATTGCATTACAATACTTTATATTTTCTGAATTTATAAAATCACCTTTTAAAAGTATGTGTAAACAAACTATCATTAGCATTGCTACTATTCTTAACATATCTAGCCCAATATTCCTAGTCTTTTTTTCTGCAACCTCTTCTTTCACTTTTAGTTTTCCTCCTAATTATCTTCCTATTGAATAATATTCTACACCTTCTTTTATCATTTCTTTTAAGTTATATATGTTTCTTCCATCATATACAAGAGGTGTTTTCATTAATTTTTTATATTCTTCTGGTTTTACATTTTTTATTTCATCCCATTCTGTAAATATAAAGCATATATTAGCATCTTTTAATGCTTCTTCAGGAGTTTTTACATAGTTTATTTCTGTTGGATATTTCTTTTTATAATTATCTTCACCTACTGGGTCATAAGCATATATATTTGCTCCTTTTTCTAATAATAATTTTACATTATCAAGTGATGGAGCTTCTCTTAAGTCATCTGTTCCTGGCTTAAATGTTAATCCTAATACTGCTACTTTTAAATTATTAAATGTTATTAATCTATCAGAAGCTTTTTTGAATAATTTTGTTTTTTGCTCTGCGTTTACATCAACTGCTGCCTCTACCGTTCTTAATGTATATCCATGTTGTTTAGCAAGATATTTTAATGCCTTTGTATCTTTTGGGAAACAACTTCCACCATAGCCAATTCCTGCTTTTAAGAAGTTACTTCCTATTCTTGGGTCATAACTCATTCCTTTTGCTACATCTTCTATATTTGCTCCTACTAATTCACATAGGTTTGCTATATCATTCATATATGATATTTTTAATGCTAAAAAGTCATTTGATGCATATTTAATCATTTCTGCACTTCTTCTACTTACAGATACTATTGGTAAATTAAATGGCTCATATATTTGCATAAGCATCTTTTCAGCTTCTTTACTTTCTGTTCCTATTACTATTCTTTTAGCTTCTAATGTATCTTTAACTGCTCTACCTTGTGCTAAGAATTCTGGGTTACTTGCGACTTCTACTTTTACATCATGTACTAAGAAATCTTTTATAAATTGTTCTACCTTATCATTTGTTCCAATTGGTACTGTTGATTTTACAACTACTAAACAATCTTTTTCTATACTTTCTGCTATTTGTCTTGAAACTGTTGCTATGTAACTTAAGTTGGCTGAGCCATCCGGTTGTTCTGGTGTTCCAACTCCTATAAATATTGCATCTGCATCTTTATATGCTGCTTTATAATCTGTTGTATAATCTAATCTACCTGCTTCATGATTTTTTTGCATTAATTCTTGTAGTCCCTCTTCATAAATTGGTGAAATACCTTTTTTCATTGTATTTACTTTTTCTTCATCTACATCAACACAAATTACTTTATGTCCTCTTTCTGCAAAACATGCTCCTGCCACTAATCCTACATATCCTGTTCCAGCTACTGCTATTTTATATTGTTCCATCTTTATCAATCTCCTTTTATTTTACATTTTGTATAAATCTTTATTTTCTTTATACCATTCTACAAATTTCCTTATTCCGTCTTCAAATGTTATTTTAGGTTCATATCTTATTAATTCTTTTGCTTTTGAAATATCAGCATAAGTTCTATCTACGTCTCCTGGTTGCATTGGTAATTGTTTTATTTTTGGCTCTACTCCTAAAGTTTTTCCAATTACATTTATCATTTCTTTTAATGATATAGGAGATGAATTACCTAAATTTAATATTTCATAAACATTTTTATTATTTAATGTATATTCACAAGATTTTATTATTCCATCTACTATATCATCTACATATGTATAATCTCTAGAAGTTGTCCCATCACCAAACATTGGAATTTCTTTATCTTCTAACATTAATCTTGTAAACTTATTTATTGCTAAATCTGGTCTTTGTTTTGGTCCATATACTGTAAAGAATCTAAGCATTATTATATTCATATCATATAATTTATGATATACATGTGCCATTACTTCATTTGCTTTCTTTGTTGCTGCATAAGGACTAATTGCATAGTCTACTATCATATCTTCTCTAAAAGGCACTTCTTTACAATTACCATATACACTACTAGAAGAAGCTAATACTCCATTTTTAACATTATGTAGTTTCATTTCTTCTAATATATTTTGTAATCCTAAACAATTTACTTCTTGATATAAACAAGGATTTTCAATAGATGGTCTTACTCCTGCCATTGCTGCTAAACTCATTACTACATCTATTTTATTTTCATTAAATATTTTCTTTACTGCTTCTCTATCTCTTATGTCTGCTCTATATAATTTAAAATTAGGATTCAAAATCAATTCTTTTACGTTATTTTCTTTAATAGCAGGATTATAAAAATCACAAAAGTTATCTATTGCTATTACTTTATTTCCTAAACTTAATAATTTTTCACTTAATGTAGAGCCAATAAAACCAGCTCCACCTGTTACAAAGTATGTTAACATATTCATATTTTCCCCTTTATATATATATTTGCTAAATAATAAAAATCTATTTTTTGCCTATTATAGTTTGTATATATTCTTTCCATTGATTTATAATATCTTCTGTTTTTAATTTTTCTTTGATTTTTTTTGCATTTTCTCCTAATTCTTTGATTTTCTCTTCGTCTTTTATTAATTTTTCAATGCTATTTTCTAGTTCCTTTTCGTCACCCACTGTAATCAAAATACCATTTTTATAATTTTCAATAAACTCCCTTGGCCCTCCACATGGACAATCTGTTGATATAGAAGCACAACCTGTTGCCATTGCCTCTATTAAAACATTTGGCATTCCCTCATAGTTAGATGATAAAACAAAAATTTTTGAGATTTCTAATTCTTCCTTTATATTATCAGTCAATCCACATAAAGAAGCTTTATCTTCTATATTTAAATCTTCTATTCTTTTTTTCAAACTTTCTTTTAATGGTCCCTCTCCAAATATCTTTAACTTGTATTGTGGATATTTCTTTATAATCTCTGAAAATGCATTTATTAACATTATTTGGTTTTTCTGTGGCATCAATCTTCCTATATTTATAATAGTATTTTCCTTCTTTACTATTTTATTTTCTTTTAAAAAGCAATCATTAATAGGATTAAATATTATTCGCGATTTTTTTTGTATTTCATCTTTAAAATATCTTTTCTGCTCTTTTGTTTGAAATACAAATCCATTTGCTTTAGGATATAGCCAATTCATTAAAATATTACTTAATTTAGATTTATATTCCTGTTTTGGGTCATTTCTATCTGATATTATCACAGGTATTTTCATTCTTATATTAGCTATTATTATTCTAAATGACGGCATAGGTAAAAAAGATATTATAATATCTGGTTTTTGCTCTTTTAATACTTTCTTTGTCTTCTTAATCCTACTAATATTTCTTATTAAGCTATTTTTCTTATATTTTTTATCTAATGTAATAATATTTATTGAATCATCTAATTTATATGCTATATTTTTATTTGTATTAACTAAAATTGTTATTTCATTATCCTTAATCAAATTATTACTTAATATAGATATTACTCTTTCTGCTCCACCCTTTCCCATGCTAGATGTACAAAAAAGTATTTTCATTTTATCCCCCCTATTATTTCTTTTTAAACTTTATTTATATTTTTCGAATTAATATACATTGTATAAATTTTTATTAATCCAACAAAAATTATTATTCTAAAAAGCCAAACCTTTAAATGAAATGACATAGCACCTCTAAAAATTGATATTAGTGATAGGCAACTAATTAACGCAACTAATGTTTTTAAAGAATTTCCTTCCAAATCCTTGTTACTTAAATAAACTAATTTAGTAAATATCCATCCAATTATTATCATAGCAATTGGAGCAAAATATGGTCCATAATTAATTAAGTTTTCTCCTACAATACTAAAATCTGGTCCCCAGTTATCTAACTTTAAATATTGTTTAGTAAACCATGTCGATAAATCTACATAATCAAAACCTAATATTTCTATAACTTTATCACTAACCATTCCTAAAATAGAAAAGAAGTGTGTATTTCCATATGGATATATGTCAAATCCCGTCCTAACTAGTGTAGTTTGTATTCCCATGGTTGTACCCATTTCAAAAACTGTTGTTACAACTGGATTATTACCTATACTTAGAGCTTTTGATATATTCTGAAAAGTTATTCCTGTGTTTCTTACTGAAACTATAGCATTTATCACAGTTAAACATACTATACCAATTATTATTAGTTTCAAAAAAGATTTTAATTTTATTTTTTTTATATAATTATTATATAAAAATAATAAAATTAATAATGCATAAAGCCAATTTCCTCTATCTCCTGATGCTAACGACAAAATGATATATGCCAACATTATAATTCCAACTACTTTAGTTACATTTTTTTTAAAGCCACTACCTATTAATAACCCAAATAAACATGGTGCGAATAGTCTAGAAAATATTTCTATAAGCGTTTCTCCAACAGTCAAGTCATTATAAAACAATGAACCATACCCTTGTGATTGTGTATTTAATAAATTAATAAAATATTGTATAAAAGAAATCGGAATAACAAAAAAAGAAAGGCATAAACTAACTACATAAATACTTCTCTTATTTCTTTCATTTTTTTCACTACTTATTCCTTTCTCTTTTTCATTGCAAAAACAACTTCCAACATGAAACATAAATATACACATTAAAGTTATTAATTGTGCTATAATAATTTCTTTGTCGGTCGCAACTCCAATTCCATACAAATTACTTTTTCCTATTTCATCATCAGTATGAATTCCAAAAGCCCATAAAAAGCATTGTCCATAATTCAATAATATAAAGAACGTAACCATAATAGTATATAAATCAAATATTTTTCCATGTAATTTATACCAAGAAAAAATAATATATATATATAATATAATACCTATCCAAGATAATATAAATTTAACTAATTCTGCATTTATTATAAAATTAGTTGTATAATCATTATAAAACATAATATACATTGTAAAAAATATAATTCCCAAAAATATATTAGCAAACTTTATTATTAACTTATTTTTGTTTGTTTCCACTTTTTTCTCCTTTTAATATTTAAAATTAACGTTTACAATGATACTTTTGTAACAAATTTTTTGGTATTAAACCAACCAATATTGGTTTAACACAATATATGTAATAATACCATTTCATTTTCATTTTTCTAAAATAATGATATTTCACCTTAAATTCAACTAATCTATACTTAAATTTTTTCTTTTTATACCCATCAGCATTCATTCTATAATCGATTAAAATATCTTTCATTATATATCCCTTAAATCCATATGCATACATTTCCATTGCCATTGCATAATCTTCCGCTCTTTTATAAATCGGATATCCCCCTATAGCTTTTATATCTTTTGTTTTAATAATCATTGTCGGATGTATAAAAGGTGTTCCCCACGCAAAATCTTCTTTTTTTATTTCTCCAGATTTATTAGTTGTTTTATATATTCCATTTTCATCAAAGACATTAGCATTTCCAGCTACAATACTATATTCTGGATGTTTTTCAACAAAATCCATTTGCTTTTCTATTCTATCTTCTTTAGCAATATCATCTGTATCCATTCTGATTATATAGTCAGTATCAATCAATTCAATTCCTTTGTTTAGTGATTTATCTAGCCCTAAATTTTTTTCATTATGAACTAATTTTATTCTATCATCTCTATATGACTCTATTATTTCTGTACTTTTTTTATCAGAACAATCGTCAATAATTAACAACTTAAAATTTTTATATGTTTGATTTAATATGCTTTCTATTGATGCCCTCAATTCATCTTCTTTAGTATTGTATTCTGACATTAATACTGTTACTTTTCTTTCATTTTTCATTTATATAATCTCCTGTATTTTTTGTTTTGACAAGCTTTTATAAATTTTTTCCATCTCGCTTACTACATTTCTTAATTCATATTTTTCGTTAGGTTTGCATAAATACCATTCTTTATTAATCATTGTATCTTCTATTTTTTGACTAAGTATTTTATTATCATCTATTTCAACTAAATTTTCTACAATATCCCTATTTCCCCTACAATCCGTCGCTATAATTGGTACTCCACTAAACATAGCTTCCATTATATTTACAGGCAATCCTTCTTGCTTAGAAGTAGATACCTCTAAATTAGATATTTGAAGCAAGTCCGCTATATCATTTCTAAAACCTAAAAATAGAATTTGTTCTGATACACCTAATGATTTTGCCAATTGTTGATATTCTCCATTCTTTGAATCTTTCCCCGGTAATAAAACTTTAATTTTTTTTCTTTTTTCTTCGTCTATCAATCCAATTGCTTTAATTAACATTCCTTGATTTTTTCTATCACTTAGTTCTGCAGGATAAATTATTACAAAATCATATTCTTTTATATCTAATGATTTTCTTAATTTTTCCTTTTGTTCTTTATTTAAAGTTCCTTTTTTGAACTTTTCACTATCAACTCCAACTCCATGAACATATTCTATTTGTTTAGCTTTCTTGAATCTTTTCTTCGCTAATTCATAATCTTCTTGGTTTATTGTAATTAAACAGTCTGTATATCTTGATAAAATTTTTTCAATTGGATAATAAATAATCCAATTAAGCAAGGGCGCTCCTTTATAAAAATGAAATCCATGTGCAGTATAAATAACTCTTGTTCCTTTTTTTCTTGCTTTTCTAGCTGCTAATCTAGCTAAAACTCCACCAACAGGAGTATGGCAATGAATTATTTCATAATTATTATCATCAATAATTTTCTTTAATTCCTTATAAGTCTTTATATTATTTACCTTTAACGGAAATCTCTCAAAAGGTAAATTAAAATGTTTATCACAATATTCTATTTTTTCATTTCCATTACTTGCAACATGAACTTCATATCCTTGTTCTTTAAACCACTTTAAATATGGTATATGAAAAGCATTTATATGTCTAGTTACTGTTGCTACAAACAATACTTTTTTCATTTATTACATTCCTTTGCTTATTTTATTCTTTGTACTGGAACTCCTACATATGTTCCTTCTTCTTCTATATCTTTAATAGCTACCGCTCCACAACCTATAATGCAATTACTACATATATTTGTATTATTTTTTATCGTTGTTCCTGCTCCTATATGTGTTAAAGCTCCTACTTTAACAGTACCACATAAAGTTGCATTAGGAGAAACATGTACATAATCTTCTATTACATTATCATGTTCTATAATTGCTCCTGTATTTATAATACAATGTTTTCCAATTTTAGCTGATGTATTAATGCATGCATTTGCCATTACAACTGAACCTTCACCTATTTCTACATCTAATGCTATTTGGCTAGATGGATGTATAGCTGTATAATATTTTAATTTCTTAGTTTCTGCAATGTTTTTCCTTATCTTATTGTTGCCTATTCCAATTATAAATTCAACATTAGGATTTTCATTTATAAACTTTTCTGTATCATCAACTTTTCCTAATACTTTTATATCTTTTTCTTTAATAATAGTTGTATTTACTGGCACATTGTCATCTAAAAATCCTAAAACTTTGTCTCCTGATTTTTCTATTATATCTGCAATTACTTTTCCATGTCCACCTGCACCAATAATTATAACATTCTTATTCATGTTTTACTCCTTGCTTTGTTGTTCCTTTAAACTTTTCCATAGTTGCATTATTTTCTTGAGAAATTCCTTCTCTTTTAAATACTTTTATTATAGTTTCAAAAAATATCTTTACATCATTTATAAAAGTAATATTTTTTATATATCTTATATCATCATCAAACTTTTCTTCCCATGAAATACTATTTCTTCCGCTTACTTGTGCTAAACCAGTAAGTCCTGGTCTTACATCATGTCTATGTTTTTGTTCTTCATTATATAAAGGTAAATATTCCACTAACAATGGTCTTGGTCCAATAATTGACATGTCCCCTTTTAAAATATTAAAAAGTTCTGGAAGTTCATCTAAGCTAGTACTTCTTAAAGCTTTACCAAACTTAGTAAGTCTTTTTTCATCTGGTAAAAGATTACCATTTTCATCTTTCTTATCTGTCATAGTTCTAAACTTGTAAAGTGTAAAAATCTTTTCATTCTTTCCAGGTCTTTTTTGTTTAAAGATTACAGGACTACCTAATTTTACTCTTACCAGTATTGCAATAATAAGAAATACTGGTGAAAGAATAATTAGTGCAATAAGACTAAGTAAAAAATCTAAAATTCTCTTAAAATATTTAGCATACATAGTTATTACCTTTCATTATTTCCATAAATTTTTAATTATTTCAATAACTCTATTTTGTTCTACATCTGACATCTTAGTATCAGAAGGAAGGCATACACCATTTTCAAAAAGTTCAGTTGAAACAGGTTCTCCTTCTACTTTTATAAAATCATAATCTTTAAACACTGGTTGCATATGCATTGGTTTCCATACAGGTCTTGTTTCTATATTTTCTTTTTCTAAAGCTTCCATAATATCTATAGGTTTTACTTTAGAATTTTCTTTTAATGTTAAAACAGAAAGCCAAAAATTAGGTTTAGAATCCTTTGGTACTGGTGCCATTTCTATATCAGAAATATCTTTCAAACCTTCTTTATATGTATCATATATATGTTTCTTTTGAGCTAATCTCTCATCTAAAACTTTTAATTGTCCTCTACCAATACCAGCAACGATATTGCTCATTCTATAATTATAACCTATTTCTTTATGTTCATAGTGACGTGCTTTTTCTCTGCTCTGAGTAGACCAAAATCTTACTTTAGCTATTCTTTCTTCATCATCTGAAATAAGCATTCCACCACCACTAGTTGTAATAATTTTATTTCCATTAAAAGAATAAATACCATATTTTCCAAATGTACCAGTTTGTTTTCCTTTATATGTTGCGCCTAAACTTTCTGCTGCATCTTCTACTAAAGGTACATTATGTTTGTCACAAATTTCTTTTATTTCATCAATTTTAGCTGGTACACCATATAAATGAACAACAATTACAGCTTTTGGATTTGGGTATTTTTCAAAAGCCTTCTCTAATGCCTTTGGGTCCATATTCCATGTTTCTTTCTCACTATCAATAAAAACTGGAGTTGCATTTTGGTATATTATTGGATTTGCTGTTGCTGAAAAAGTTAAATCAGAACAAAATACAATATCTCCTTTTTTTACATCTAAAGCTTTAAAAGCCATATGTATGGCTGCTGTTCCCGCAGATAAAGCAGCTGCATATTTTGCTCCAACATAATTGGCAAGTTCTTCTTCAAATTTATTTACATTCTCACCTAAAGGAGCTATCCAGTTTGTATCAAATGCTTCCTTTACATATTTTTGTTCATATCCTTCTTTTGACATATGTGGTGATGCTAAATATATTCTTTTACTCATTTTAAATCCTTCTTTCTATTTTCCTTTATAAGTAGGTACAACCTCTTTTATAACCTCTTTAATTTCATCTTTCTGTTCATTATTACAATCTTCTAATAAACTACGTAACTTATCTAGTTTTTCATTAACCATATCCATATTAATATTCATAGGCTTAGCAATATGGATTTTATCATGCTTAGTTTGAGTTAAGCCCTCTTCTGCCATAAGTAATTCTTCATAAAGCTTTTCACCAGGTCTTAAACCAGTTACTTTAATTTGAATATCAACACCTGGTTCTAAACCAGAAAGCTTAATTAACTTAACAGCCATATCATAAATCTTAACAGGCTCTCCCATATCTAAAACAAATATCTCTCCACCTTTAGCATAAGACATAGCTTGTAAAACTAAAGAAACAGCCTCTGGTATAGTCATAAAAAATCTAGTAATTTCTTTATGAGTTACAGTAACAGGTCCACCATGAGCAATTTGTTTCTTAAATAATGGGACAACAGAACCATTACTTCCTAAAACATTACCAAAACGAACTGCTGCATATTCAGTCTTACTTATTTTATTTTTTGCCTGTATAATCATTTCACATAAACGTTTTGTAGCTCCCATTATATTAGTTGGGTTAACTGCCTTATCTGTTGAAATTAAAATAAATCTTTTAACACCATATTCATCAGCACAATTAACAGTATTAAAAGTACCGAATACATTATTTTTTATGGCTTCTAATGGGCTAGTTTCCATTAAAGGAACATGTTTATGAGCTGCTGCATGGAATACTAAATATGGTTTAAACTCATCAAATATTTCATTTAAACGTTTCTTTTCTCTTACACTAGCAACAATTGCTCTTATATCCCCATTAGGATAATTATATTTTAACTCTTGTTCTATATCATATAAATTATTTTCATAAATGTCTACTATAACTAATGTTTTAGGATTAAATCTCATTATTTGTCTACATAGTTCTGAACCAATAGAACCTCCTCCACCAGTTACTAAGACAACTTTATTTTCAATTAATTTAGAAATATTTTTATTATCTAATTTTATTGGGTCTCTTCCGAAGTAAATCTTCTATTTCAACATCTCTAAAACTTTGCATAATTGGCTTATCCTTAATAAGCTCTTTAGTACCAGGAAGAATTCTTACTTTGCATCCTGTTTCTTGGCAAATCTCTAATATACTTCTTCTATCTTCATTAGAAATGTTAGAAATAGTAAAAAATATACCTTCTACATTATAATCTTTGCATATTCTTGGTATATCATATCTAGTACCGAAGTATCCTATTTCCAGAAATAGCATAATTAACCTTATTTGTATTATCATCTATTAAACCAACAATATGATATGAATCTTTCATGCTATTTTTAATAGTTGAGATTAAAATTTTAGCTGCTTCACCTGCACCTATAATTAATATATTCTTTCTATTTTTAACTTTTTCATCATCTTTTTTATAACTTTCAGTCAAAATCATTCTTAAAAATACTCTATAACCAATTAATGTAGTTACAATAATAAGTGAAGCTATTAAATTTATTCTCTCGTCTACAATATCTATAATTGGCACAACATTAAAAAATATCATAATGGTACAAGAAATTAAGCACGCTAAAACATAGATAAGATAATCATTTCCATTTTCGTACCTTGTGATATTTTTATATGTTCTAAATATTTGTAAAATTACACCATAAACAACCACAGCAATTATAATACTGTGAAGAACTCTTCTATTCATATCTGGAGTTAATACTAAACTATTTCCAATTATAATAGTTGCTAAATAATAACTAACAACAATTATAATAAAATCCATAAGTCTTAAAACTATATTTCGATGTTTTTGTATTAGTTTCATCATTTTTGCTTCCCCTCTTTAAATTTCCATTAATATTATATTATTATTTTATATATTTTTCAATATTTTATTTCATTTTTTTATATAAAAAACCATAATAACTTTAAAACTTCCATTTTTCGCCTGTATATTCATCTCTCCGCTATATTTATCTGAAATACTCTTAATGATTTTAATACCATAACCATGTTCCTTTTTATTTTCCTTTGTAGTTAAAAATCCCAATATATTTTTCCTTAATTCCTCTTTATATGTATTTTCACAAATTAAAACTATATAATCATTTCTTTTACATAACTTTAACAATATTTTTTTATCATCAGTTTTCTTGCTTGCTTCTATACTATTATCTAATAAATTAGAAAAAAGCTTACATACATCACTATCTTTCATACTATCTAATGAAATACTTTTATCAATTTTATAAACCATATTAATATCGAATTTTTTAGCCTCTATTTTCTTTAATAGAAGAACTGTATTTAATATTTCATTTTTAGAATATATATTAGTATTAACTTTATCAAGTTCAGCATCTATGTCTTCTAATATATTCACAAAATTATCATTTTTATTTCTCATTGCATAAGCTATTTGTATTTGATTTTTTAAATCATGTTTTATCATACTAGCATTTTCATTATTTTCCTTTGCCACTTTATAATACTTATAAAGTATTTTTTCTTTTTCTTCAGCAATTTTCATATTTCTTTTTTCTTGTAATTTATATCTTATTTTATTTATAATTTCCAATATCAAACAAGTATTTATAAAAATCGCCACAATCCTTAAAAGTTTAAAATCATTTAATCTAAAAATAATTAAATAACAAAATAAAAAAACTATAATTTCAAATATATATGTTATCATCTAATATCCCCAAGATATTTTATAAACGACTGTTTTGATTTATTGTATTTTGTTTGACTTACTGGAATTTTTTCTCCTGTATTTAACGCAAACTCATGAGAATTTAATTCTCTTGCTTCTTCTAAATTAACTATATAACTTTGATGGCACCTTACGAAATATTCAGGTAAAGTTTTTTCTAAGTCACTTAATTTAGCATAAACGCATCTATCAATATCTTTTTCATGTATTGTTGCAACTCTTCTATTACTTTCTATATATTTAATATTATCTATTTTAATATTAAATATCTTTCCTTTTATACAAAAGTCCTTATAAGATTTTTATCATTTTCTTTATACTCTAAAGCTTTTTCTAAAGCCTCTTTAAACTTTTCTTCTTTGAATTGGTTTTAATAGTAAATATGTTGGGATTACTCTAAAAATTTCTTCAGAATATTCAGTATATGCTGTCATAAAAATTACTCTTAAATTAGGATTACTTTTTTGCATCTTTTCTGCAATTGTAATACCATTTGTCTTTCCTATTTTTATATTTTTTGTCACATATTTTTTTATTAAATTTTCCACATAGTCTACCATTATTTTCTATATTCTAACATATATGGAGAGTATTATATTTTTTATTTATTACATTTTAAAGTCTAATTGTTACATTTTGTAGTGTTTTGTCGATTTTCTTTTCCATTTTGCATTATTTTATATAATTTTAAAACTAACATAATAAGTAATATTCCAAGTAAAATTCCCATAGTATCAATAATAACATCTGTTAAAAGAGGACCTCTACCTGGTGTAAAACTTTGGTGAATTTCATCAGAAGATGCATAAATAACACCAATAATCAGACTATACCCTAATTTATCTATTTCTTTTAAATTATAAGTCTCAAAAAATCCCATAAGTAATATACCGCACTATAGTATATATAGAAAAATGTGCAATTTTTCTTACTATACTTTCAATTCTAGAAAGTATTTCTTCTTTTTCAATATCATTTTTTTCTTGTATATATTTTATATTTTGAGTTAGAAAAATTGTCACCTTTCTACTAATACCACTTGACTCTTTAGAATTTTGGCTAGAAAAACCAAATATAATGCTAAATGTCCCTAACAACAATACTATTAATATTGCTCTTAATATATTAATTCTCATCTTTTCTTTCCTTATTCGCTATACCCTGTTTTTTGAACAATACTGTTGCTTATTTGTTTTACAGTATCTGAAGGAGTATAATCACTTTCTCCAAACACTTCTTGATGTAATCTTGTAACATTGCTTTCCAATGTAATAGGAACACCATACCATCTATCTAAAGTAATTCCTTTTGTTTCATATGGCCAACCAATACTATCTGTTATTTTAAAACTTGTAGCACTTGGCATTAAACTAAATATATCTGATGCTGTTATATTTGTATAAATTTTTGGTAATACAAAATCAACAAATTTATTTAATTGACTAATATTAAAAGTTTTTACTTTATTTGCAACAGCAGTTAAAACATCTCTCATTCTTTCTGTTCTTTTATAATCTCCACCTGATGCATGACGAATTCTTGCATATGCTAAAGCTTGTTCTCCTGTCAAGTTATAAGTTCCAGCTTTTGATATTCCTGGAATATGTGATACTTCTTCTGAAGTAATGCTCATACTAATTCCACCAATATTATCTATAATCTCTTTGACTGCATCAAAATTAACTGTAACAAATTCTGTAATATTTAAATCTAGATTAGTATTTAAAGTTTTAATAGCAAGTGGAGCTTCTCCGTATGAATAAGCATGTGTTATTTTATCTAGTCCATGTCCTTCTATTTGAACATATGTATCACGATATACAGATATTAATTTCACTTCTTTAGTTGTATTATTTAAACTTGCAATAATAATACAGTCACTTCTATTTCCTTTTGAATATGTATCTTCTCTTGAATCTATTCCAAATATCGCAATATTTCTAAAATTAGCTAAATTCTCAGCTGCTTGTGTAGATACTTCTAAATCATCTTCATTCAAATCTACTTGTTGTATTTTTCCTAGTTTACTACTAATAAACCAGAATGTTCCTCCAACTATAATAGCTAAAATAATTAGCAAAACTAAAACTGCAATTCCAAATGCTTTTAATTTTCTTCCCTTTTTCTTTGTTTCTGTTTCTTTCTCTCTTCTTGACATTTTTTTCCTCCTATTTTTAGTCTATTTGTGGCATATTTAAAATAAGTGAATTATATTCATTTAATTTTTCTTGGTCATAAAATAATAATTGTCCATCTTCTATTTTCCAAACATTCTTATTATCACTTAAGAAATTAATCATATTACTAAAATAATCAAAAACGCTTTCAATAGCTCCTTCTTGTGACTCTAATTCAGTTAATGCTGAATCTAAGCTTTGTTCTGATTCTTCATCAAGAGCTAATGTTTTATACAATTCTTTATAATAATTTCCTACATCTTTATCATTAATTGCATTTAATAAATTTTCTTTATTTGATTTTTCTTTTAATTTATTAAAATAATCTAAAATTTTTTGTTTAGCATCAGAAATTTTTTGCTTTGTCTCTGTAAAATCTGGTGCATCATAAGCAATTTTATCTATAGAACTAATTAACATTAAATCATTAATAGCTTGTTCTACATCTTCTGACTCTTTTGCAACTTTTATTGTATCATTCATATAATCTTTTAATGTTTTTTCAACTATTGCATATTTTCCTTTAGTTTTAATATTCATATCTATAGAAGCATCTTGTTTTATACTTCCATCTTCATTTACAAACTCTATACTTGATACTTTATTTATCTCATCAGTTAAAGTTCTTAATTGGCTATAATGATATAAAATAAAGGCAGCAATTAATGCTAATATAACAACTACTATAATAACAGCTATAATTATTTTCTTTTTACTTTTTTTAGTTTTTACATTTTTTTCTTTCTTCTCTTTCTTCTCTTTCTTCTCTTTCTTCTCTTTTACATTATTATTTTGAACATTTTTCTTTTCTTCCATATAAAACTCTCCTTAATATTTTCGTTTTTTATTTTCTTAATAATTATACTATTTAATATTTTTATTTACAAGTTTTTTATAAAAATTTAAGAATTTAAAAATGACTCTTTTAGTTAAATTCTTACAAATTAACAAAATAAGAGTCATTTTTATATATATTAAAAAAATCATTTTAGAAATACTATTTAAATTATTTTCATTTTAGTTTATTAATTTCTTCTTCTGTTAATCCTGTAAATTCCATTATTTCTTCTATAGGTTTATTTTTATTTAACATTTTCTTTGCTATTTCTATTTGTTTATTTCTCTCTCCTAAAACTTTTCCACGAGCTTCTCCTCTTTCTTCGAACTTTTGGTTACTTATCCTTTGGTTGAATTCGGCTTTTAATATGGCTTCATATCTTTCTCTTTCCTTTGGGTCTTTACTTATTCTTTCTAATACTTTATCTGCTTTCTTTACTTTTTTATTCTCTTTCACTGCCATTTCCACCTTTTCCTTTCTTCCTACTATTAACCATAACCATTGTTCTAGTCTTTTTTCTACTCCTGGATTCTTCTTTATAAATTTTGGTAATTCTATTACATGGAATTCTATATATTTATTCCCTATTTGTTCTTCTTCTTTATATCCCATATCTACATATTCATCTTGATTTATTTTTTCAAATCTCATTTTCGCTATATTATGATATGTATTTGTTTCATATTTATTAAAATTTGTTATAAATATTACTACTGATTTCTTTAATTTTTTATATTCGTCTCCTACTTCTAATTGTTCTGATAATAGTTTTCCCATATATGTTGCTTCTCTTTCTTCTATATTTTCTTCATCTTCTATTTGCATTTCTAAATCTATTATCATATTATCATTTGTTTCTACTTTTATATCTAGTACTCCTAGTTTTTCTTCTCTACTGTTTTTCATCATTTCTGGATTTTTTACTTTTAGTTTCTTTATTTCTATATTTAATATACTTTCCAGAAAATCTGCTAATACATCTTCATTTCCTTCATATGCAAATACTCTTTTAAATACATAATCTATTACTAATGGTAATTTTTCTGTTTTCGTCATATATTACTTCCTTTCCATTTTACCACAAAAGGCATAGTTAATACAACCCTTCCGGGTAAATTTTTATTTTTTAGTTTTCTTGAATTTTTTTAGATTTTTAGAATTAAATCTTTTGATAAAATGATATTTATAAATATCAAAATTGAATTAAATTTATTTAACCTAGGCTAGTTTTTGAATTATATCTATTTTTAATAAATTAATAATTATTTTTATAATAAACTAAAGCAAAATTATTCTTGCTTTAGTTTATTTATTTCTTCTTTTGTTAATCCTGTAATTTCTATTATATCTGCTATACTCATATTTCTTTGTAATAATTTCTTTGCTATTTCTATTTGATTTTGTTTTCTTCCACGAGCTTCTCCTCTTTCTTCGAACTTTTGGTTACTTATCCTTTGGTTGAATTCGGCTTTTAATATGGCTTCATATCTTTCTCTTTCCCTTGGGTCTTTACTTATTCTTTCTAATACT
>CALXAD010000018.1 GCA_944386195.1 uncultured Clostridia bacterium | reverse complement strand
AAAATAGACGGTTACCATATATTACCAGTCAAAATTCAAAAGAAAAATATTAAAAGCAGATTTACTCTTTTTTTCTGTATTGAAATAAAACCACTTGACTAATTCTTAAAAAAATGGTATAAATAGAAAGTGCTAGATAATTGGCCCCTTGGTCAAGCGGTTAAGACGCCACCCTCTCAAGGTGGAATCATGGGTTCGATTCCCGTAGGGGTCACCAATTTAAAATTAATGAATAATAATAAAGTAAATACAAATGAATATAAAAATAAAGATTAAAAGGGAGTAGCTTTAAATTACTAATCAACAGTCGCGGTTTTAAAAAATCTGGTTAGTAAGCTAAAAAATTAGTTAGCAAGACTTTTAAGAGGAATAAATCCTTTTAAAGTCTTTTTTTTATGAAAAAGCTGTTAAAAAACACTAAAAAGTGTAATAATAAAAATAAAAAATAAGGAGTGGTAAAAAATTGGAGGAAAAAAATTGGTTTAACAAAAGTGTTGAAGAAGTTGAAAAAGAACTACAGACAGATTTAAACAAAGGATTAACATCAGAAGAAGTAGAAAAAAGAAGAGAAAAATATGGACTAAATGCATTAAAAGCGAAAAAGAAGAAGTCATTATTTCAAAGATTTTTAGAGCAATTTAAAGATTTTTCTATAATTATATTAATAATCGCGGCAATAGTATCTGGAGTAGTTGGAGTAGCGGAAGGTGAAGGTGTTACAGATACAATAATTATACTATTAGTTGTAATTGTTAATGCAATAATAGGGGTAACACAAGAAGCAAAAGCAGAAAAATCATTAGAGGCATTACAAAAATTAACAGACCATGCATCTAAAGTAATAAGAAATGGAGAAATAACAGTAGTACCTGCAAAAGAATTAGTGCCAGGTGATATTGTAGTTCTAGATACAGGAGATTATATACCAGCAGACTTAAGAATAATAGAAGCAGCAAACTTAAAAGCACAAGAATCATCATTAACAGGAGAATCAGTACCGGTAGAAAAGAATACAGAAGCAATATCAGAAAAAGAAGTAGGTATTGGTGATAGACTAAATATGCTATTTTCATCAAGTTTAGTTACTTATGGAAGAGGAAAAGGAATTGTAGTAGAAACAGGAATGACAACTGAAGTTGGAAAAATAGCAGGAATGTTAGATAACACAGAAGAACAAATAACACCACTTCAAGAAAAATTAAATAAACTAGGAAAAACATTAGGAATTGCAGCAATATGTATATGTGCAGTTATATTTATAATAGGATTAATACAAGGAAAAGAGCCAATTCATATGTTTATGACAGCTGTTTCACTTGCAGTTGCAGCGATACCAGAAGGTTTGGTTGCAGTATCAACAATAGTATTAGCAATAGGGGTTCAAAAAATGGTTAAGAGAAATGCTATTGTAAAAAGGCTTCCAGCAGTAGAAACATTAGGAAGTGCAACGGTAATATGTTCAGATAAAACAGGAACATTAACACAAAACAAAATGACAGTTGAGAAAATCTTTATAAATGGAAATACTAAAGATATCGAAGATTATAAAGATAGTAATGATTTAGACTTAGAAAGATTAGTATATGCAAATATGCTATGTAATGATACAAAAATATCAAGTGATGGAAAACTAACAGGAGACCCAACAGAGACAGCATTAGTAGATATGGGATTTAAATTAGATTTTGAACCAAGTATTTATGATGAAATGCCA
The DNA here is from genome assembly GCA_944386195.1 of uncultured Clostridia bacterium. Classification (GTDB taxonomy): domain Bacteria; phylum Bacillota; class Clostridia; order TANB77; family CAG-508; genus CAG-269. Next base: position 36,108 of record CALXAD010000018.1, on the reverse strand, counting down.
CGTGTTGGAGAAGTACCATTTGATTCAGATAGAAAGTTAATGACAACAGTAAATGAAGTAAATGGAAAATATATAGTTTATACAAAAGGTGGAGTAGATGAGTTACTTGCTAGATGTAATAGCTATTTATTAAATGGTGAAATAAAACAAGATTTAGATGAATATGCAAAAGTAGTAAGAAAAAATAATGAAAATATGGCAAAAGAAGCTTTAAGAGTATTATCTTGTGCATATAAAGAGATAGACCATAAACCAACAGATGAAGAAGTAAAAAATATAGAAAAAGACTTAATATTTGTTGGTATGGTAGGTATGATAGACCCACCAAGAGAAGAAGCTAAAAAAGCAGTAGAAAAATGTAAAACAGCAGGAATAAAAACTGTAATGATTACTGGTGACCACAAAATTACAGCAACGGCAATAGCTAAAAAATTAGGAATTTTGGAAAATGAAGATGAAGCAATAACAGGATTAGAACTGGAGAAAATGTCTGATGAAGAATTAGAAAAAAATGTAAGAAAATATTCAGTTTATGCAAGGGTATCTCCAGAGCATAAAGTAAGAATAGTTAGAGCATGGCAAAAAAATGGAGAAATAGTTGCAATGACTGGTGATGGTGTAAATGATAGCCCAGCATTAAAACAAGCAAATATTGGTTGTGCTATGGGAATGGTTGGTACAGATGTTGCAAAAGAAGCAGCAGATGTAATTTTAACAGATGATAATTTTGCAACTATAGTATCAGCAGTAGAAGAAGGAAGACGTATTTATGATAATATTTTAAAAGTAATACAATTTTTACTTTCAAGTAACGTTGGTGAAATAGTTGTATTATTCTTAGCAACACTATGTACACCACTTTTTGCAAGTTTATTTGGAATTGCAGATATAGGACACTTAGAGATATTACTTCCAATTCATATATTATGGATTAATTTAGTAACAGACTCACTTCCAGCTTTAGCATTAGCATTTGACCCAGCAAATAATGATATAATGACAAGGAAACCAAATAAGCCAGGTAAAGGAGTATTTACAAAGGGAATGACATGGAGAGTTATATATCAAGGTATTATGATAGGATTACTTACTCTAGGTGCATTTATGCTTGGATTAGCAACAACAACTGAAGCAATAGATGGATTAACATTAGATGAATCAAAAATAGAAGTAGGTCAAACGATGGCATTTGTAACACTTGCTATGTCAGAATTAGTACATGTATTTAATGTTAGAAATAATAAACTTTCTATATTTAAAACAGGAATTGCAAATAATAAGAAATTATTATTAGCAATATTAGGGTCAGCAGCTTTAATGATTGTTATTTTAGCTGTACCATTCTTAAGAGACATATTTAGTATACCAGTACTTCCAACTGGAAATATTATAGAGTTAGTTTTATTAATACTTGCTCCTCTAGTAATAGTTGAAATATTTAAATTATTAAAAATTAATACAACTAAAGATGAATAAATAAAATTTAAAAGGTTTGTTAATTAGTAAATTAGCAAATCTTTTTTTGCTAAAATTAAAATAATAAAAAATATAAAGAAAAATGAAGTAATAAATCTTACAAAGTGTCTTATTTTTATTGAAATTTTTGGTAAAAAGTGATAAGATATTTTAGAAAAAAAGGAGGAGATTTAAGTGAATAAATTTTATGTAACAACACCAATATATTACCCAAGTGGAAGATTTCATATAGGAACAGCATATACAACAGTTCTTGCAGATAGTATGAAAAGATATCATAAACTAAAAGGAGAAGATACATTCTTACTTACGGGAACAGATGAACACGGACAAAAAATCGGAGAAAAAGCAGCAGAGCAAGGAAAAACTCCTCAAAAATATGTAGATGAGATGGCAGAATATGCAAAAGAGCTATGGTCAAAAATGAAAATAGATTATGATTATTTTATAAGAACAACAGATGAAAAACATGTAAAAGTTGTTCAGAAAATATTTGATAGATTTATGGAACAAGGAGATATTTATAAGGGAGAATATGAAGGATGGTATTGTATACCATGTGAAAGTTATTTTACAGAAACACAATTAGTAGATGGGAAATGCCCAGATTGTGGAAGAGAAGTAAAGCTTATGAAAGAAGAAGCATATTTCTTCAACATGAAAAAATATGCAGATAGATTACTTAAATACTATGATGAGCATCCAGATTTCATAAAACCAGAGTATCGTAAAAATGAGATGATAAATAACTTTATAAAGCCAGGTCTAGAGGATTTATGTGTAACAAGAACAACTTTTGACTGGGGAATAAAAGTGTTAAAAGACCCAAAACATGTGGTATATGTATGGCTAGACGCATTGACAAACTATATAACAGCATTAGGATATGGTACAGAAGATGATAGTTTATTTAAAAAATATTGGCCAGCAGACTTACAAATAGTAGGAAAAGATATAGCAAGATTCCATTTGATTTATTGGCCTATATTTTTAATGGCATTAGATTTGCCACTTCCAAAAACAATATTTGTTCATAATTGGGTTACGATGAAAGATGGAAAAATGTCAAAATCAAAAGGAAATGTAATATATCCTGAAGATTTAGTAGAAAGATATGGACTAGATAGTGTTAGATATTTCTTACTAAGAGAAGTTCCTGTATCACAAGACGGAATATTTTCACCAGAAAGTTTTGTAGAAAGATATAATTTCGATTTATGTAATGACTTAAGTAATTTATTAAATAGAACAGTATCTATGGTAAATAAATATTTTTCTGGAAACGTTCCAGAATATAAAGGAACTCCAAATGATGTTGATAAAGAATTAGAAGAATTTAGTTTAAAACAAATATCTGCATTTGAAGAAAAAATAGAAAATTATGAAATAGCAAATAGTTTACAAGAAATATGGACTTTTATTTCAAGAACAAATAAATATATAGATGAGACAATGCCATGGGTATTAGCAAAAGAAGAGAATAAAGAGAAGTTAGAATCAGTAATGTATCATTTAATAGAATCTTTAAGAAAAATAGCAATATTAATAAAACCATTTATGAATGATACAGCAGATAATATATTACGCCAAATAGGAATAAAAGATGAAAAACTTATGAATTGGGAATCTTTAAAACAATATGATAGTTTAAAAGATATAAAAGTAATAGAAAAAGGAGAGCCAATATTTATGAGACTAAACCAAGAGGAGGAGATAGAATATATTAAAAATTTAATGAAAAAATAGAAAAATAAGAGGAAAAGTATGAAACATGAAAATAATGAATTAGATATATATAAAATAAATACAAAAGACAAAATCGATAAGAAAAAAGTATTTTTCATTGTTTCTATTATAATATGTGTTATATGTATTGCTTTTGCCATATTTTTCGTTTCAAAAACCGTAAGTAGGTATAAAGAATACAAAGAATATGAAGAACAATTAGAAAAAGCAAAGCAAGAAGATAATAAAGAACAAGCAAAGCTTGACAAAGAAAAACAAGCAAAATTGCCTAAATTAACAGAAGAAGGAAGGCAAAATATAGAAAACATATATAAGTCTGATACAAAAAGAGCATTTTTAACATTTGATGATGGACCATCAGAAAATACAGCTAAAATACTAGATATATTAAATCAAAATAAAGTGAAAGCAACATTTTTTGTTTTAGGATGTAATGTTGAAAAAAGACCAGATTTAGTAAAAAGAATGTATGACGAGGGTCATTATATTGCTAATCATGGATACTCTCACAAGTATTCAAAGATATATAGTTCAAAAGAAGCGGTATTAGATGAATATAATCGTTGTAATGACGCGGTAAAACAAGCAATTGGTGAACCAGAATATAATTCACATTTATTTAGATTTCCAGGAGGATTGGTAGGAGGACCATATGCAGATATAAAATCACAAGCAAATGATTTATTAAGTCAAAATGATATTATACATGTAGATTGGAATGCATTAACAGGTGATTCAGAAACAAATGATTTATCTGTTGATTTTGAATTAAAAAGATTAAATGAGACTACGCAAAATAAAAATTCTGTAGTTATTTTGATGCATGATTCACCAAATAAAAGTGTTACAGTAGATGCATTACCTAAAATTATAGAAACATTGAAAAATAATGGATATGAATTAAAAAATTTCTATGAAATAATAAAATAAGAAGGAGAGAAAAAACTTGCCTAAAAAAACAGTAAACAATGAGAGTATAAAAGAAAAATTAGAATATTTGTCTTTAGACTTAGATAATATTCCTAAAGAATTTAAAAATTATAAACCACTTGAGTTTAGAGTACCTAAGTTTTATGATGAAAAACAATATAGACAATATAGATATATACCGATAAAAAAGATACAAATATTACTTTCACCAACAAATAGATTAGATGAATTAGAAGAAAAATATAGAAAAGCAAGTCCAATATCTGAATATTTAGATGAAAGTTCAGAAGAAAATATATTAAAGCATACAACATTTTTAAATATGTTAAATCAATTTAAAATAGAAGATGTAGAAAAAATAGCTGATGAACAAACAAAACTAAATAAAAAAATACCATTTAAAGTAAAATATGAGAATAATTATTTATGGCAAATTTATTATTCAGAAAATACTGACCAATATTTTATGTTAGTGCCAACAGAAGATTCAGATTACTCAACATTTTTCTTTTTAGTAAAAAAACAGCTGGAAAAGAAAAGAACAGGAAAAATATTTGTACCAATAAGAAATGCACAATATAGCAGTACATATTTAAAAAAATCAGAATTTGAGGATATAGAGAATTATTTGTGGCTATTTACAAAAGATTGGCCATTGATATATGAAGTATATGATAAAAACGATGAATTAAGCATACAAATAGTTGGAGAAACAGAAGTATATCAAAAAATAAAGAGCACATATAAAATAAAATTATCAAGCAAAGAAGAAGCAACAGAATTTTATAAATTGCTAAAAGCAATGTTTATTTTACAAACAGAATTACCACATTATTTTAAATTTACTACTAATATTGGTAAAAATGGAGAAATAGAATTTTTTGTAGAAGATAGAAAAATAGAATATATTGATATTGCAAAATGGATTAATGATGAATATAATTTGGGAGAAGATAGAAGAGAAAATGCAGAAAATTTAATAAATGAAAACCAAGAAAAATTAAAAAAATTGAAAATAGAGATAGCATCTCAAGAAGTAGAATATTTAGCAAAAGAGAAACAAATTTCAACATTTTTAGAATGTAAAAAGTCTTTTTTTGGTAAATTTAAATATTATTTTAAATATAGCAAGAAAAATAAGAAAAATAAATTTAAAGATGAAAATAAAGAAATAAATATAGATTTAGAAAATGCAGAAGACATAGAAAATTTAGAAGAAGAATTACCAACAAAAAGAAGAAGATTAAAGAAAGAAAATTATAATATAGAAGAATTATTAGATTTATACAAGGAAATTGATAAATTAGAAACAGAATTGAAAAATCTTTTAATGGATATTAATAGTTTAAAATTAAAAAATAAAAACATGCAAAAAAAGATAGAAAATGCAACTGCTTTTATTGCTGAAATAGATAGCCATAAAAAGAGTATATTTGAATTTTGGAAATATAGCAATAAAGATGAAATGTCTTCATTGCCAGAGGGTGAGGAAGAGGAAGTAAATATTATAAGAAAAATAGAAAAAACATTTGACTATGTCGAAGATTTTGAAGATTTTGGAAATAAAATGGATAAAATGCAAAGAGAGTTGTTGAATAAAGATGAAACAGATAGTTTATATATTACAACCACTTCACTTTTACCGTTAATAAATAAAATAAAAACAAATGATTTTCAGCCTAAAGATATAGAAAATGCATTAAAGGAAATAAAAAAAGAAGCAATAGATGAAAAGACTCTTTCAGAAAATGAAGATTTTGATATATTTGGAGGTATACTTCAAGATAGTACAAAAGTATCAAAAATAAAAAATAAAAAACATAGAGAATTACCAAAAGATAAATTTAATATTTTAGAAATAAGCAAAAACACAAAACAAATCGGATTTAAATTATCATTGGAAAGTGTAATAGAAAACATAAAAAAGGCAATATCAAAAGTAGTTATACCAGAAGATATATCTGTATATAAAGCAATTATAGATGATAAAATTGATGAAAATAAAATTAATGTTTTTGATATAAATCCAGAAAATGAAATATATCAAGCAATAAAGGATGAAAATAATAAAATTAACTTCTATAAAATCAATTTAAAAGAAGGAACAAATGCTGTTAGCTATACTAATTGTATTTTCTATGATAACCAAAATAAAACATTGCCTATTGGACAAGATTTATCAACTAAAATATTAGTAGATATTACTAAACTAGATTTAAATGTTAGAAATAAAATGAAGTTTAAAATGGTAGAGTTTGAAGACCCTAATGATGATTTTTCTAAAATAGAAATTAAAACAATAAATCTTTTTGAATTTGATGCAGAAATAAAAAATAGCTAGACATTTTTATAAATCTATGTTAATATATAAAAGTATTTACAGTTTAAGATAATTATATTTTAAACTGTAATATGCCGATGTGGCGGAATTGGCAGACGCACACGACTCAAAATCGTGCGGGAAACCATGCGGGTTCAAGTCCCGCCGTCGGCACCATAAATAATTAATTTTCTGAAGATGAAGATATAGTTTCTTCATTTTATTTTTTATTCATAAAATTTACTACTTTCTTTGGGTTGTATTTTTGTTTGATGATTTTAGATACAAAAAGCCACTAGATTTTTTGTTAAAATTTTTAAACAAAACTTGACTATTATCTATAAAAATCATATAATAATAATATCTTAATCGCATTTAGCAATTAGTAAATGTAATAATTACTAACGAGAAACAATTACATTGCAAAGCAATAGCTCATATTTATCAAGTATTACATATAAATTTTTTAAAAAAATTTTAGGAGAGTGAAAATGAGAAAAGATAATGAAGGAAATTTCAGGACTTTTTGGTTTAGATATGATGGTTATGAAATAAAAGAAATAGATGAAAAACACTATATTACACCAAAAGAAAATTCTAAGATTATTATGTATGATCCATTTGATTTAGCAGATGACATATTAGTAAATATTTTAATGATAGGTAGATGTGTTGACAAAAATGATATAGAAGAATCTAATAAAAAGATTATGGAATTTGTAGAAAAGTATGGCTTATTAGGAGAATTAACATATTTACCATTAAATACTGATATTGTTAAGCAAAATAAAGTTTATTTACCAAGTGGTAATTTAGTTAGCGAAAAAGAAACATTACCAACGGATGAATATATAGAATTATTTTTAAAATGTAAAAAGAAACAAAAAGTTGTTATGAAGAAAAATGCAAGAGAAGAGATTTTAGATTTATCAGTTGAAAACGAAATGAATCCACTTGCTATTATAGATAGACCAGCAGAGTATGCAGTTGTTTTTTCAAGGTCATATTCTGAGTGTTTGGTTTGGATAATGCATTATGCTAGAACATTGTATTTAACATTTGAAGCAATAGAAAATTACAGCAAAGTCAAAGATGCTTATACAAAGCAAATATATGATACTAGAATAAAAAAATTTAATCTATCAAAAATTGCTTGTAAAATATTAATGGGAAAGAACAAAGAAGATAAGCCTGTTTTAGAATGGAATTTTAATTCTTTAAAACTTGCAATTGATACAATGTTTGCTCTAAATGAAACTACTGAAAGAAAAACAGTTAAGATGTGTAAACATTGTGGCAAACCATTTGCTTCTCAAAACTTAAAAGCTGAATATTGTAGTCCACAATGTAGAAATCAGGCTAATGTTTATAAGAGTAGAGCGAAGAATAAGGAAGCATTACAAAAAGAAAATTAGATAAAAAATTTGATAGTATACAAGAATTATTAGAATATATAAAATATTTAAAGAAAATAGACAAAATAAAAGTATGCTCTTTTGCTAAAAGTACTATAGTTAAATTGTTATATGATAATTTTACACAATGTTGGAGATTAGAATATAGTGAAGAAAATAATATTACAAATTCTATAATTTGTATTTTAAATAATTATTTTAAGCCTAATTTTATAAAAACATTATTATTTTTTAAAACAAATATTTTGTGGGGAATATTATTAGGATACGCAATAGGTTTGAAAATATCTTTAAAAAATGTGGTAAATTATACTCTTGTAGACGAATTTGCTATCTGTATATTTGTTTTATTATTTGTTACCATATATCTTAATAAAAAGAAAGAGACCATATAAAAATAATAGATTTTGGGAAATACATAAGATAGAAATAATTCAAAATATTATTTTTATATTTTAGGAGTTGTTACTCCATATATAATTACATGGATTAGTTCTAAAATAAAATAAATGATTGGAGGAAATAAATGTTTAAAGTCAAAAATTTTGATGCTTGGATAGAAGATAAAGTTTCTGGAAAATTTGGTAGTGGTGCTAGTGAAAAAGTGTGGCTTATTTAAAATTATTGCATTTGTAGAAGGAGTAGAATTTATTCTAGCAGAATACCCATATTATGATAAAGATAAATTACAAGATTCATTTACAAATACTCAATATTCTATACAAATGATTCAAAAAAGTATAGCACATTTAATTGACTTTAAAGATTTTTTAAAGGTAGTAATTTTTGATGTATTAATAGGAAATAGTGATAGACATCATAGCAATTGGGGAATTAAGTATGAAATAAATGGTAATGATATAAATGTTGGTATTTGCCCATTATATGATAATGGTTCATCATTATGTGCATATGAGAATAACAATGATTTAAGTGTATTCTTTAAAGATAAGATGAAATTTGAAGCATTGGTAAATACAAAATCAAAATCAGCTATAGGTTGGGATAATAAAAGACCAATTAGACAATTCGAACTATTAGAAAAGATAAAAGAAAATTATTATAACGAAACTGTAGGATATATAAAATTAATAAAGGATAATATAAATGAAAAAAATATTAATGATATTTTAGAAAATTTTGATAATGATATAATAAACAAGGATATGAAAAAATTGTTAAAAATGTATTTGTTAGAAAGAAGAAAAAGAATGTTAAAAATATATGATTTGAAAGATGGGGTGTAAAAATGGAAAGGGATTTAGTATTTTTAGTATGGACAGATGTAAAAACAGGGAATAAATATAAAGTAGCAGAATTATATAAGGAAAATGAGAAATATTATTTTAAATATATTCTAGAAAATGTAAAAGAAGCGCAAAAACATGGGTTTAAATTATTAGTTGCATTTCCTCAAATTAATGCTTTATATGATAATCCAAAATTATTTGCTAATTTTGCGGCTAGGTTACCAGAACCTACAAGGCCAGAAATTAAAGAAATTTTAAAAACTTATGGAATGACTGAATATGATGCGTTTGAATTATTAAAGAGAAGTGGAGCCAAATTACCAACAGATAATTATGAATTTGTAAAATAAGGAGCAAGATATATATGAAAATGAATGAACAAGCTCAAAAAGCAAAAGAACTTGCAGGATTTTGGAAAGATAAAGGATATGAAAAAGGTCAAAATTTTGAGTTTTTTTAAAAGCAATATTTAATGGTAAAAATAAATAACTATAAATTACCTTAAAAGACCCAGAATCGTACGGGAAACCATGCGGGTTTAAGTCCCGCCGTCGGCACCAACGATGTTTCTGTTCGAACTAATAGAACAGAATTGATACAAAATCAATCAGTAAAATGGTTGGTTTTTTATTTTGCAAAAAATCATCCTAAAATTATAATGAAAGGATGGTGTAAAAAATGAAGATAATTAAGCAAGAACTACAATTTGAGAAATGTCTAAAACAGAGAATTGAATTTATATGTGAGTTTTCAAAAGTTATTCCCACTTTTATAAATGGTAGTATTAGAAAAGATAAAAAGAAAATTAATGTTTCAAGTAGAAGAAAAAAGTGTACAGTGAAATAAGAGTACGGATAACATAAAAGAAGAAACGGATAAATGTATTATTTTTATATGTATTATCAGATGCACCAATGATGTTAGCAAGTAATATAAATATAAAAGTAAAGAAGATATAATAAAAATAGTTAGATTATATATGAATAAGTGGAGAATAAAGGAATATTTTGAATTTAAAAAGCAAGAATATAAATTAAATTTGAAAATTTTAGAATAAGAACATTAAAATCAATAAATAATTTAAATTCATTATTAATCTATACAATAGGACTAATTGGTATATTAAGCAAAAATATATGATGGCAACTTTTTCTGTTATAAGACTAATTCTATAATATGATAATAACATAATTCTACACTCTTTATAATATTATTTATACAAAAAACCGAAACTTAAATCTAGAATTCCATTGATGTTTTTCTTATTTTATTGTATTAAATTAATAGTAAACTTCTTTGAAATAGCTATTCGCATTGATTTAGAAACTTGGACAAGAGTAAAAACTTGAGATTCCGATATATTGTAGAACAGACTACATTGCATGATAGAGTGTGTTTAGTATTTTCATAGTATAACTAACTATATTTGCAATATAAATCAAAGAGATTTACATGGTTTTTATCAAAAAATAGGTTGCAGACATAGTTTGCTATATGATATACTAACTAATGAAAATAAGATAAAGGAGGAAAAAATATGATATTTTATAGTAATGAAGAGGGGTTCATAAAACCACAAGGTATAAAAAATCTTACTGGAATTCGTGATTCAAGTATAGAACTACCACATATAGCTATTGGTGTTTTTTCGGAGTATTTATTAAAGGATATTGTGAAAAAATTCGAATGTGAAAAAGTTGGAGAATTGACAGAGAAACGACCAGTTTATATATTGAAATATAAAAATATAGAAATATCATTGTTTATGGCTGGAATTAGCGGACCTTGGATATGTAACGATATTGAAGATTTAAATGTTAATGGTGTTGATACATTTATTATTTTTGGAAATTGTGGAGTTTTAGATAAAACTATTGAAGATTGTTCTATAATAATTCCAAATAGAGCTTATAGAGATGAAGGAACAAGTTATCATTATTTACCAGATTCAGAATATGTTAACTTGGATGATAAATATAAAAACTTATTTAAAAATATATTAAAAGAGTATAAATTTGATTACAAAGAGGGAGCTACTTGGACAACTGATGCTTTCTATAGGGAAACCAAAGAAAAAATCCAAATGTTTCAAAGAAAAGGAGTTGTTTGTGTAGAAATGGAAGGTGCTTCAATAGCAGCAGTTTGTAAGTATAAGAATTTAAATTATTTTACTTTTTATTATGCAGGAGATAATTTAGACTCTGTCGAATGGGAAGAAAGAAGTATAACTCAATTGGCTAATTTTGACAAAAAAACTAAGGTACCAATACTTGCTTTAGAATTAGCATATAAAATTGAAAATTATGCAATATGAGTTGGTTTAAAAAATTTTATAAATAGTAATTTACAAAGATTCAGAACGAATTTGACATAATATTTAAAATGATATAATATCAACATATTTCTTTGTTATATGGGTTTGTAACTTAAAACTATTGCACATATATGTTTCTATATCCAAAAGAAAGAATATAAAGAGGATGAAATTATTTAGACTTTTTCAATCTGGTCCTTTACAGAAAGGAGTTTCTATTATGAAAGGGAATTTGCTCGAACTAAGAGAGTATGTATTGAAAAATACTTTTTTTAATTTATTCAATAAATCTTTATCATCTTTTATAATTAACTCATCAGGAGCATTATTTGTCATATAAGAAAATTTAAGGTATTTTATATAATTTACAACTTTATTTGATAATTCTTCAGGTAAACTTTCAATTACATTATATAGTTCTTTTTGTTTTATTGTCATAATTCTTCATATCCTTTTTGTATTTATATTATTTATAATACCACACTGTTATTCAAAATTGCTACATTTTTTCATTTATATATCTAACATTCTCTCAAAAAAATTGAAATTTTTAAAAAATTATAGTTGTAAATATTTATCAATAGAAGTTAATAAAAGATGTTAAAAGTACATTGTTATATAGGGGGGGTAAAGAATAGCATTTATTACTTATAATTAATAAGTGGTAAAATTCTTTAAATACTCAAAATCGTGCAGGAAACCATGCGGGTTTAAGTCCCGCCGTCGGCACCATAATAAAAGAGATAGATGACTTCAATTGAAGTTTTCTATCTCTTTTATTTAACTAGACGATGTTTAATTTTAATTAATGTTATGGCATTGGGAAATAGCACGTTCTGCTGCACCATCTCCATTAAATCTGTTATAATGACCGGTATAAACAATATTAGTGCTTAAATCGACCTTCATAACACGACCAGCAAGGTAGTTAAAGTGAGTAGATTCATCTAAAAATTCACGAGCCATTTCTATTGTAATAGGCTTATTAGTGGAATGAAGAAATCCAATCCCTTGAGGATGTGAATTATTATATAAAGAAACTACTACTTCAGCTTTATCCTTGTTAGAAATATCAACCATATTTTTTCTTATGATTTTTACACCATAATTCTCCTTAATCTCATTGACAGGAGGTTGAGACTCACCAAATACTGAAGAAAAATCTTCTCTGAAAGTCTTAGCAAAATTTTTATCTGCAATTGTATCAATAATAAGTGGAAAATAACTTATATAAGAGACAATTGCAGTTCTTTGATACTTAAGAATTTCAGAAAGCTTTACATTCTTGGTATGGCAGCAACAATCTTTAGCAAGGTCTGCCAAAGATTGAGATAAAATCCAAACTAGCTTTTTGGGAGTAACCATTGTGATTTTTTTTGTATCAATAATATCAGCAATATAGTCACAAAGGTTATGTAATTCCTTAGGAACGTTTTTAGATACTTCTCGTGCTGAGCGAAGCTTGTTTGAAATATCCTGCAATGAAAAATTTTCATATATGCCATTTTCACTAGTCATGAAAATATCCTTTCTTGAAGTTAATTTTATTAGTTTTCGCCTAGTGTTAGCAGAAACAATAGCTAATAAAGTTATTGTTGTAAAAAATACTGCGATAGATATATTATATAACATTTAACATAATATTTCAAGCAAATTACCAAAAATTTACAATTTAGCCGCAATAAAAATAAACTTGACTTTTACATTTATATGATATAAAATAGGAACGAAAAAACAAATAAGGAGGAATAAAGATGGATTTAAAAGGAACAAAAACAGAGAAAAACTTAATGGAAGCATTTGCTGGAGAATCACAAGCAAGAAATAAATACACATATTTTGCAAGTAAAGCAAAAAAGGAAGGATATGAGCAAATAGCAGCTATATTCCAAGAAACAGCTGATAATGAAAAAGAACATGCTAAAATGTGGTTTAAATTATTACAAGGTGGAGACATAAAATCAACATTAGAAAACTTAAAAATGGCAGCTGAAGGAGAAAATTATGAATGGACAGATATGTATGATAGAATGGCAAAAGAAGCTAAAGAAGAAGGATTTGACCATATAGCATACTTATTCTCAGAAGTTGCAAAAATAGAAAAAGAACATGAAGCAAGATATAAAAAATTAATCGAAAATGTAGAAGGTGGATTAGTATTTAGCCGTGATGATGAAAGAATATGGAAATGTAGAAATTGTGGACATATTGTAATCGGAAAATATGCTCCAGAAATTTGTCCAGTATGTAGCCATCCAAAAGCATATTTCGAAATTAAAGCTGAAAATTATTAAAATATAAATTAAAATAAACTACAGGAGAAATTATTGTTATAATAATTTCTCTTTTTCTATGGAAAAAATAAGAAATCTGTGATATAATACTCTTTGTATAAAGGAGAAAGATATGCCAAAATTTTTTATTTCACAAGAACAGCAGGAAAATGATAAAATCCATATAAAAGGAAATGATGTAAATCATATAAGAAATGTATTAAGAAAAAAAGTTGGAGAAACAATAGTTGTTTGTAATAAAGAAAGTAAAAAAGATTATTTGTGTAAAATAGAAAATATTGAAAATAATTCTATTGAATGTAAAATAGAAGAAGAATTAGAAAGCAATGTAGAATCAAATGTAAAAGTAACGATAATGCAGGGACTTCCAAAGAAAGACAAAATGGAATTAATAATACAAAAGTCAGTAGAACTTGGAGTATATGAAATAATTCCTATTGAAATGGAAAGGTGTGTTGTAAAACTTCAAGAAAAAGACAAAGCTAAGAAAATAGAAAGATGGCAGAAAATATCAGAAGTAGCAGCAAAGCAATGTGGAAGAGACTATATACCTAAAATTAATCAAATTATGTCTTTAAAAAATATTTGTAATTTATTATCTGAATATGATATAGTATTATTAGCATATGAGAATGAAGAAAAAACAACTATAAAAGAAGCTTTAAAAAGTATAAAAAGTAAATTTATAGGAAAACAAATAAAAATAGCTGTTATAATAGGACCAGAAGGTGGAATATCAGAAAAAGAAGTAGAATTATTAAAGAAAAGTGGAGCTATAACAATTTCATTAGGAAAAAGAATTTTAAGAACTGAAACAGTAGCATTAAACGTATTGAGTGTTATAATGTATGAATTAGAAAATTAGGAGGAAATAATGAATACAATATTCAAGAATCTATTAAAAGCAATTGGCGTAATGTGTTATTTTATAATTCTAAATTTTGCTTATGTTAGAATGGATACTAATAGATTAATTGGAGATATTGAAGTATTTTCTGGAATATTTTTAATATTAGGAATTTTAATGTTAGAAAGAGCTTATAAAAAAGATAGTGGAATGATAGCTTTAACTGGAATAGAATTTATAGCACTTTCAATGCATTCTTTATCAATAATGCATGTAATAACATTTTTTAATTATGATTTTAGTCATTATTTAATAATATCATCATTTGTATTTTCAATATATTATGTATTAAAAGCAATAATAATATATACTAAAGATAAAAGAAAATATTTGAAAAACTTAGGAGATATAAAAGAAATAGTAAAAGAAGAACCAATTAAAAAAGAAGCTAAAAAAAGAAATGAAGAAGAAATAGAAGAAAATAAAGAAGATAAAAAAGAAGAAAAGGAAAGTACAAAAGAAAAAATAGAAAATAAAATATCAAAAAAAGTAAAAAATTCAAAAAAAGTAAAAACAAAAGTATCAGAAAATAAAAATACTGATAAAAAAGCTACTAAAACGAAAACGGAAACGAAAAAAACTAAAGCAAAAACACAAACTAAGAAAAAAGAAGAAAACGAAAAAGAAACAAAAACAGTAAAAAGAAAACCAAGAACTAAAAAAGAAGATAAAACGAAAATTGAAGATAAAGAAGATAAAAAAGAAGAAAATAAAACAAGAAGAACAAAAAAAGCTAAAAAAGAGGTAAAAGAAAATGATTAAGAGTATGACAGGATATGGAAAATCAACTTTAGAAGTAAATTCAAGAAAGTACCAAGTAGAAATAAAAAGTTTAAACCATAGATATTTAGATATATCTATAAGGATGCCAAAACAACTTAGTTATTTAGAAGAGATAGTAAAAAAACAAATATCAAGTAAAATTAGTAGAGGAAAAATAGATGTATTTATAAGTTTTGAAAATAATTCTATGGAAGGAAGAACTATAAAAATAAATACAGAATTAGCAAAAGCATATATTACAGAATTAAGAAAATTAGCCAAAGAAGAAAATTTATCAGATAATATTGAAGTTAATGATATAGCAAAATACCCAGATGTATTAATAATACAGGAAAACCAAGAAGATGAAACAATAAAAAATGAAATAGTAGAAGTAGTAAATAAAGCTGTAGAAAATTTAGTGGATATGAAGCAAACAGAAGGAATAAAAATAGCAGAAGATTTACAAAAAAGGTTAGATTATATACAAAAAGAAGTAAATAGAGTAAAAGAATTTTCTACTGGACTTATAAATGAATATATAGTAAAATTAGAAGAAAGAATAAAAGAACTTTTACCAAATAATCAAGAAACAGATAAAAATAGATTAATGCAAGAGGTTGTGATTTATGCAGATAAATGCTCTATTGAAGAAGAAGTAACAAGGTTAAATAGTCATATAGGGCAATTTAGAGAATTTCTAAAATCAGATGAAGCTGTTGGCAAAAAATTAGACTTTATGATTCAAGAAATGAACAGAGAAACTAATACAATAGGTTCAAAATCAAACAATTTAAATATTACTAATGGTGTGATTGATATAAAGACAGAAATAGAGAACTTAAGAGAGCAAGTACAAAATATAGAATAGAAAGGATTGATTTTATGCAATTAGTAAATATAGGATTTGGAAATATAGTGTCAGCAGATAGAATTGTAGCAATTGTAAGTCCAGAATCAGCACCGATAAAAAGATTAGTACAAGATGCAAAAGATAATAAAACAGCAGTAGATGCTACATATGGAAGAAGAACAAGAGCAGTACTTATAATGGACTCTGGTCATGTTATATTATCAGCAGTACAACCTGAAACAGTGGGAGGTAGAATTGATAAAACAATGCCAGATGATGATATAAGCAAACAATTGGAATCATTAAAATAAAAATTAAAGGAGGAATTTGAAAATGATAGTAAAACCAACTGTAACAGAATTATTAAAAAGGGCAAATAATAGGTATGAATTAGTAATTGCAACAGCAAGACGTGCAAGACAAATAGCAGCAGGAGATAAACCATTAACAGATGTTAAGGAGGATTCACCTGTAACACTTGCAGCAAATGAAATAGCAGAAGGAAAAGTACAAATAATAAAAGATGATAATTATAATAGTGAAGATGATGAAAATGAAGAAGGAATAGAAATTTTAGAAAACATAAAAGAGCCAGAAGAAAATGAATCAAAAAATGTAAATAAATAGATTGGAGAATAAAATGGGAAAAAAACATATTATATCACTAGGAGGAGAACTTGCTAGTGGAAAGGGTGCAGTTTCTAAAGTACTTATGGAAAGATTAAATTATGGAGTATATAGAAACGGTGATTATTTTAGAAAATTAGCAAAAGACAAAGGAATGGATGTAACAACTTTTAATATATATGTAAAAGACCATCCAGAAATAGATAGACAAATAGAAAATAGTGCAGCAGAATATGCAAAAACACATGATAACTTTATAATAGATGCAAGACTTCGGTTGGTATGCGGTACCAGAATCTTTTAAAGTATATTTAAAAGTAGATATAAATGTTGCAGCAAAAAGAGCCTTTCAAGATGAATTAAGAAAAAGCTCAGAAAAATTTAATACAGTAGAAGAACAAAAAGAAGATATGCAAAAAAGATATAAATTAGAAAATGAAAGATATTTTAATTTATATGGTGTAAGAAAAGAAGATGAAAGCAATTACGATTATGTATTAGATACAACAGAATTAACACCTGAACAAGTAGCAGATAAAATTGAAGAAGAATACAAAAAATGGTTAGAAAAATAAAAGTGAGCTTATTATTTAAACTCACTTTTTTCTATAAAAGGAGCTAAAATGGTTGCAGAAGTAATAATAAATAGAACAGCAAAAAAACTAAATAGAACATTTGATTATGAAATACCAGATGATTTAAAAGACCTTATTATAGTTGGAAGTAAGGTCTTAGTTCCTTTTGGTAAAGGAGAAAAATTAGAAGAAGCATTTGTTGTAGGTTTGAAAGAAAAATCAGAATATGAAATAAAAAAAATAGCAAAAATAGAAGAAAATCTAAAAGATTCACAAATAGAACTTGCAAGATGGATGGCAAAAAGATATTTTTGTAATGTATCAGATTGTATAAAATTAATGCAAGCACCAGGAACAAGCAGTAAAAATAAAAAAGTACAAGATAAAACAATAAATGCAGTTTATTTGAAAAAACAAATAGAAGAAATAGAATTAGATATAGAAACTAAGAAAATAAAATCAGAAAAACAAAAAAGAATATTAAACTTTGTAAAAGATAATGAAGGTGTAACGATACCTGAAATAGAAATGATATTAGATTGTTCAAGAGCAATAGTAAATACATTAGTAAAAAATAATTATTTAGAAATAGTAGAAAAGAAAATAGAAAGAGACCCATTAAAAAGAAAAGAAGTAGAAAAAACAAATTTCTTAAAGCTAACAGAGGAACAAGGAAATGCATATAAAAAAATAGAAAAAGAAATAGATGAAAACAAATTTAAAGAATTTTTATTATTTGGAGTAACAGGTTCAGGAAAAACAGAAATATATTTACAATTAATTGATAAAGTTATAAAAGAAGGAAAAAAAGCGATAATATTAGTCCCAGAAATATCACTAACTCCACAAATGTTAGATAGATTTATTTCAAGATTTGGAAAAAAACAAATAGCAGTTTTACATAGCAAGTTATCATTAGGGGAAAGATATGATGAATGGAATAAAATAAAAGAAGGAAAGGTAAAAATAGTAATTGGAGCAAGGTCAGCTATATTTGCACCTATAGAAAATTTAGGAATTATTATTATAGATGAAGAACATGATAGTTCATATAAATCAGAAGCAAATCCTAAATATGATGCAAAAGAAGTAGCAAAATACATAGCAAAGAAAAATAATTGTCCACTTGTTCTTCGGAAGTGCGACACCAGATATAAAATCATATTATAGAGCAGTAGAAGAAAATAAAATAACTTTATTAGAACTAACCAAAAGAGCAAATAATGCTAATTTACCTAAAATAGAAATAATAGACTTAAAACAAGAATTAGCAAATGGAAATCGCTCAATGTTAAGTAATGAACTATATAAATCAATAGAAGAAAATCTAAAACAAAAAAGACAAACAATATTATTTTTAAATAGAAGAGGTTATTCTACATTTATAATGTGTAGAAATTGTGGTTATACTGTTAAATGTAAAAATTGTAATATAAGTCTTACATATCATAGCTATGAAAATAAACTAAAATGTCATTATTGTGGATATGAAGAACCAGTAGTAAAAATATGTCCAGCATGCCATAGTGATAAAATAAGATATTTTGGAACAGGAACACAAAAATTAGAACAAGAAATACATAAACAATTTCCAAATGCTAAAACAATTAGGATGGATATAGATACAGTAACAAAGAAAAACTCACATGAAGAAATTTTAAAAAAATTTAGAGATGAAAATATAGACATATTAATAGGAACACAAATGGTAGTAAAAGGACATCACTTCCCAAATGTAACATTAGTAGGAGTAATAGCAGCGGATAGTTCACTAAATATGGATGATTATAGGGCAAATGAAAGGACCTTTCAAATATTAACACAAGTTGCACGGACGAGCAGGACGAGAAAAAGATAAACCACGGAAAAGTAGTTATACAAACATATAATCCAGATAACTTTAGTATACAATGTAGTAAAAAACAAGACTATAAAATGTTTTATGAAACAGAAATCTTAATACGTAAGCAGTTGAAATATCCACCATTTTGCGATATAATAGTAATTGGATTTAATAGCTTAGATGAAAAAGAAATAATAGATACAAGTAATAGAACTTACAATTATCTAAAAGAAAATTTAGATGAAGAAGAATTCAAAATATTTAAGCCAATGCCAGCACCTATAGATAAAATACAAAACAGATTACGATACAGAATAATTATAAAAGGAAATATGAATGAAACAGCAAATGAAGTTCTAAATAATTGCTTAAAAGAAGTATATAATAAAGACTTAAAAACAACGAGAGTATCTATTGATGTAAATCCCAATAATATGATTTAATTACAAATAAATAAACTAATTTAAATTTAAAATTAAATTAAAACAATATAGAGAAAGGAGATAGGATAATGGCAATAAGAAATTTAAGATATGAAGGAGACGACATATTAAAAAAGAAATCAAGAGAAGTAGAAGTAATAGACGATAAATTACAAACTTTGATTGATGATATGATAGAAACAATGCATAAATATAATGGAGTAGGATTAGCAGCAGTACAAGTAGGAATATTAAAAAGAGTAATTGTAATAGATTTATATGATGATAAGGGACCAATAGTATTAATAAATCCAATTATAATAAAAACAAAAGGTGAACAGGAAGTAGAAGAAGGTTGCTTAAGTTTTCCAAATCAATTTGCAAAAGTAATAAGACCAGCTGAAGTTGTAGCAGAATACACAGATAGAAATGGAAAAAGAATGAGAGTACACGCTAAGGAATTACTAGCACAAGCAATAGCACACGAAGTAGACCACTTAAATGGAGAATTATTTATAGATAAAATAATACCAGGAACATTAGAATACATAGAACCAGAAGAATAGTCCAATTGTCCAATTGGGGACGTTTCTTTTTGGACATTTTGTCCAATTTGGGACACATCTTTTAAGAAAGGAAAGTAATATGAAATTAATTTTTATGGGAACTCCAGACTTTGCAAAGGAGAGTTTAGAAGCGGTATATAATGCGGGTTATGAAATATTAGCCGTGGTGACTAATCCCGATAGACCAAAAGGTAGAGGAATGAAAATGGTTGAGTCACCAGTTAAAGAATTTGCAAAAGAAAAAGGTTTAGAAATATATCAACCAGAAAAGGTTAAGAAAAATATAGAATTTATAGAGGAATTAAAAAAATTGAATCCTGATATAATATGTGTTGTAGCTTATGGAAAAATATTACCTAAAGAAGTTTTAGAAATTCCTAAATTAGGTTGTATTAATGTTCATGGGTCTTTGCTTCCAAAATATAGAGGTGCTGCACCTATTCAATGGGCAGTATTAAATGGAGATAAAGAAACAGGAATCACAACAATGTATATGGATGAAGGTATGGACACAGGTGATATGATTTTAAAAGAAAAAGTTACAATAGGTGAAGACGAAACAACAGGGGAGTTATGGAATAGGTTATCAAAGATTGGAGGAGAGCTTTTAGTAAAGACTCTTAAAGAAATAGAAAAAGGAAGTGCTCCAAGAGAAAAACAAGGGGATAATTTTACTGTTGCACCAATGCTTGATAAAAAGATGGCAAAAATAGATTGGGAAAATAAATCAGCTAGAGAAATAAAAAATTTAGTAAGAGGATTAAATCCGATTATGGGGGCTTATAGCTTCTTAAATGGTAAAAAAATAAAATTTTGGAAAGTTGCAATTGCAACAAATAAAGAAAAAGCTAAAGATGTTGAAAAATTAAAAAATGGAACTGTAATTGTTTCTAACCCTAAAGATGGTTTATTTATTAAAACCAAAAATGGAGTAATAAAAGTATTAGAAATACAAGGAGAAAATGCAAAAAGGATGCCAATACAAGATTTTCTAAGAGGAAATAAAATAGAAGTAAATAGTATATTTGAATAAATAAAAGAGAGGAAAACAAATTAGCTTTCCTCTCAATTTTTTTAGTCTACTAGCATAGGACCAATATTTGTAACAGTACCAGCACCAATAGTAACAACAATATCATCTTTTTGAACATTATTTTTTACATATTCTGCACATTCGTTAAAATCAGGAATGTATTTTGCATCTTTTCCTAAGGAAATAATTTTATTAACTAAATCTTTAGAAGAAATTTCATGATTATTTTTTTCTCTTGCTGCATAAATATCTAAAATAATAATATTATCGAAGTTTTTTAAAGCTTCTGCAAAATCATTAAGAAGTGTTTTAGTTCTACTATATGTATGTGGTTGAAAAATAACCCATGATTTATTATATTTTTTATTGCAAAGAGAATTATATGTTGCTTTTATTTCTGTTGGATGATGTGCATAATCATCATAAACACTAGCAATTCCTCTAATCTTTCCTTTAAATTCGAATCTTCTATGTGCACCTGTAAATCTTTCTAATGCAATTTGTATATCCTTTCTTTCAATACCGTATTCAGTACAAAGAGCAACACAAGCTAAAGCATTTAAAACATTGTGACGACCAGGTACTGATAATTTTATTTTTGTAAAGAAGCCACCTTTATAATATACATCAAATTCTGCAAAGCCGTCATTATCAAATGTGATATTTTTTGCTATAAAATCAGCATCTTGATTGTCTATTCCATATGTAATTGTTTTAGCTACAGTATATTTTTGTAGGTCTAAGCAATTTTTATCATCAGCATTTGTAATTAAAATACCATCATTTGGCAAAAGCTTTACATATTTTATAAAAGCATTTTTTATATTTTCAAAAGTTTTAAAATAATCTAAATGGTCATTATCAATATTTAAAATAACTTCGGCTTTGGGACTAAATTTTAAAAAGCTTTCTACATATTCACATGCTTCTATTATAAAATCCTCACTATTTCCTACACGATAGTTTCCGTTTATTGGTTTTAATAAAGCACCAACTTGAATACTTGGGTCTCTTAAAGCTTCTAAGAAACAAAGTGCAATCATAGAAGTAGTTGTAGTTTTACCATGTGTTCCAGAAATACAGATGGTATCTTTATAACAACGAGTAATTTCTCCTAAGAAATCAGCTCTTTCAATAGTTGGTATATTTAATCTTTTGGCTTCTAAAATTTCTGGATCGTCTTGTTTTATTGCAGCAGAATAAACTACAAGGTCAGACCCTGCAACATCTTCTAAACTATGACCAATAACTACTTTAATTCCTTTTTTTAATAATAATTGAACTGCTTCAGAATCTGATGTATCAGAACCTGTAACATTAAATCCCCAATTTTGTAGAATAGCAGCAATACCGCTCATGCTTATTCCACCAATTCCTATCATATGTATATTTTTATATTTTCTAATATGTTCAATGTTAGGCATAAATAACACGCTCCTTGTATATAATATCGAATTATATAATTATATTTATAAAATTTCAAGAGTTTAAGCTTAAAATATATTATAATATACTATAAATTTTAATAAAATGTTACTAGAGATAAAATTTTAAAATAAGATTTAATTTTTTTGTAAAAAAAAGAAGGAAAAAATATATTTATGAAGAATAATATAATTGTACATAATATTAAACGACTATGTACAAATAACTTAAGGAAGGCAGGTGCATTTTAAATGCAAATCACAGATGTACGTTTAAGAAAAGTAAATTCAGAGAACAGAATGAAAGCTGTTGCTTCTGTAACATTCGATAACGAATTCGCAGTACATGATATTAAAGTTATCGAAAGTCAAAATGGATTATTTATAGCTATGCCTAGCAGAAAAACTCCAAACGGAGAATTCAAAGATATAGCTCATCCAATCAATGCTGAAACAAGGGAGAAGATTCAAAAAGCTATCTTAGATGCTTATGAAGCTCCAGAACAAACAGAAGGATCAGCAGAAGAAAATAAATAATAAAGGGCACCTTTTATAGGTGCTTTTTTGTATGGAAAAATATATAAAAATATTGTCAAATATATGTTAAAATTTAGATGTAAAAGAAATAATAAACAGACCAAAAACTATAATAATTAGGATTAAAGATGGAGCTAAAAAATTAATAACTAAAACTCACAAAGAGTTAAAAAATATTTATAAGTAAAATATTGACAAATAAATAGATGTTAAAATTTAAATGTAAAAGTAATACTTTTGAAAGTTATTGATTAAGAATAAAACAAAAAATAATCAATAAAATAAAAGGTGTAAGGTCGAAGCATTTCTTGTGTTTCTTAGATTGGAGTTGGTTTGAGCTAGTACTAACTTCAATCTTTTTCTTATTACTATGAAAACGTATATATGTATTATAGCCTAAAACATCTAAAAAGCATACAACGAAACCAATAATAAGAGAAATTAAAGCTGTACTAAGTATTTTACAGCAAGTAAGGATACCTCCATTTTTTTGCTCACCTCCTACGTTGAATTTCCAATTGCTTTAAGTTGCAATTGATAACAACAAATAGAATTTGTTACTATCTAATACAACCTAAGAGGTCTTGGTGAGCGTCCAAGAAACTTATAGCATTATATAAAATAAAAATATATTTGCCAATTAAATACTAAATATTTAGTATAAAGTAAAAATATAACATAAAAATAGAAGCACAAATATGCTTCTAATAATTTTCGATTAACTTTTTTAATTCATCAAAATCAATATCTAAAACAATACATAATGCAATTAATTCAAAATCTTTAACACTTTTTTTATTTGTTTCAATTTTATATAATTCAAATCTATCTAGTTCAATTCCTAATAATTCTAATTTTCTGGATAATTCCATTTTAGAATAATGTTTTTTTTCTCTATATTCTTTTATTAAATTACCTATGATATTACGGTTTTCGTTAAACTTTTTCATTAAGTCCTCCAAATCAAAAATAAAAATATTATAAAAATTTTATATATTTTATTGATTTTATAATAATTTTAGTGTTATACTGTGTATAATTAATACACACTTTTTAAAAATGTGGTTAGAAAATTTAATAAAAAAATAAAACTAAGGAGGAATTTTTAATGAAAAAACTACAAGAAAAGGACAAAATTAAAAAAATGAAAAAACAAGCAGGAGGTATTACTTTAATTGCATTAGTAATTACAATAATTGTTTTACTAATTCTTGCTGGAGTAAGTATTGCAATGTTAACAGGGCAAAATGGAATACTAACTCAAGCGCAAAATGCAAGTAAACAAACAGATATAGGAGAAGAGAAAGAGCAAATAGCTTTAGCATATAATGGAGCAAAAACAGAAAATGCTGGAGGAGTAGTAACTTATGAAGATTTAAATAGGCATTTTGAATTTAATAAAGTAGATGCTACAGCAAGTGGAGAAAGTCCAATAAAAGTAAAATTTAATGATAGCCAAAGAGAATATGAAATAAATTCAAGTGGAGCTATAACAGAAGTAGGAGTGGGTTCAGGTCAAGATGATGAAAATAAAGTAGCTATTGGAGAAATAACAGGAAATGAAATAGATAATACTAAAACACAAGATAAATATGGAAACGAATTAGTAGTACCAGCAGGATTTAAAGTTGTAAATCCAGATGATGATGTAACAAAAGGAATAATAATAGAAGATGTAAGTGCAAATGGTGAGGATTCAGCAACAGTAGGAAGTCAATTTGTATGGGTGCCAGTAGGAGAGATAATAACTGATGAAAATGGAACAAAAACAACAATTACTTTGGGAAGATATGATTTTGCAAATAGTCGGAGAAACACCTGTACAAACATATGAAAATTGGCAAGAAGAAGTAACAATTATTGGAAATAATGATACCCAATTTATAGAAGAATATGATAAAAATGGTGAAGACGGAAGAGCTAAGAATTTAAAGGATTTTATAGAAAAAGCAACAAGTAATAATGGATTTTATATAGGAAGATATGAAGTGGGGCAAGATGCAAATGGTAATATTACTTGTGTAAGTGGAGTTGGAGCATATACTTTTGTTCCAAATTCTCCAATTCAATCTCCAAAATTAAAAAATATGTATAATACTAGTAAATATGATAGTGACTTAATAAATAGTTATGCTTGGGATACAGCTCTATTATTTATACAAAAATTCAGTGGAGATGAAGATTATGCTACGCAAAATGTTGTAAGTAGTGAAAGGAAAAACTGTGGTGAAACAGGAGATGAAAAGTGTAATATAAATGATATGTCAGGAAATTATTTAGAATGGACAACAGAGGCATCAAACGGAAAGAATTATATTGGTTATACATATAGAGGAAAAGAAAAAGCTTATGACCGTAATGCAGTAAGATCTGTTAGCTATGTTGGAGCATCAGGTCGTGTAATAATATATTTATAAAATGAAATATTGTAGTTTAAAACAACATAGAAGTACTTTAATTAGTGCTTCTATATTTGTTTATTACAATTTTTTTGCTCCGTCCTAAAAAACAGACTTTAAAAAGCTTGAAAAAATGTAAAAAACAGGGTAAAATATATAGGTAGAATAAAAATAGGAGAAAAAGAAATGTATCTAATAGTAGGATTAGGAAATCCAGAAGAAGAATATGAAAATACAAGACACAATATGGGATTTAATACAATAAATAAAATAGCAAAAGAATATGGAATAGAAGTAAATAAAAAGAAATATAAAGGACTATATGGAATGGGAACAATAGAAGGTAAAAAAGTAATTCTATTAAAACCACAAACGTATATGAACTTAAGTGGAGAGAGCATAAAAGAAGTTTTAGATTTCTATAAGATAGAACCAAGTAATGTTATAGTAATATATGATGACATGGATATAGAAATAGGAACAATAAAAATTAGAAAAAAGGGAGGTCCTGGTTCTCATAATGGAATGAAATCAGTTGTAGAAAACTTAGGAACAAAAGATTTTCCAAGAGTAAGAGTAGGAATAGGAAGACCTAAAGATAATGACTTTATAAAATATGTAATAGGACCAATACCAGAAGAAGAAAAAGAAATATTAGATGAAGCAACAAAAAAGGCAAAAGAAGCAGTTGTGGAAATTTTAAAAGTAGGCGTGGACAATGCAATGAATAAATTAAATAAATAATAACAAAGGAAGGTAAAAATGACAGAAATATTTATAAAAAAAGAAGAAAATAAAAAAGAAATAGCTTTAGTAGAAAATGGAAACTTAGTAGAATATTATGAAGAAAACAATGATACTCTAAGAAGAGAAGGAAATATATATTTAGGAATTGTAAAAGATATAATACCTGGTATGCAATCAGCATTTGTAGATATAGGAACAGAAAAAAATAGTTTTATACATTTAAAGGACGTACTTCCTAAAGTAGATGAAACAAAAGAAAAAGTAAAAGATGATATTAATATATCAAAATTGATAAAGCCAGGACAAAAATTATTAGTGCAAGTAAAAAAAGATAGTAATCAAAAAAAAGGAGCAAGAGTATCAACACATATTACTATACCTAGTAAATATATAGTATTAATGCCAAATACTGACATAGTAACAATTTCACAAAAAATAGAAAATAAAGAAGAACAAGAAAGACTAATAAAAATAGTAAAAGAAAACTTAAATAAAAATAATGGAGCAATAATTAGAACATCAGCTGAAGGAAAGGAAAAAGAAATAATAGAAGATATAAAAAAAGTTCAAAATATTTGGCAAAAAATATTAAAAACAAGCATAGAACCAAAAAGTAATAAAGCAAAACTTATATATAAAAGCGAAGATTTAGTGGAAAAAATGCTAATGGACTTAAGCGAAAATGAAGTAGAAAAAATAACAGTAAATGACGATGAAGAAAAGAAAAATCTAGAGAATTTAATAAAGGAAAATAACGAATATAAAAACATAAAAATAGAAGTAATAAAAAATAAAGATATTTTAGAAACTTATGATATAAATAAACAAATAGAAAAATCACAAAACAGAAAAGTTTGGCTAAAATGTGGTGGATTTATAACAATAGATAAAACAGAAGCATTAACAGCAATAGATGTAAACAGTGGAAAATATACAGGGAAAAACAACTTAGAACAAACAATATTTAAAGTAAATAAAGAAGCAACTATAGAAATAGCAAAACAAATAAGATTAAGAGATACAGGTGGAATTATAATTATAGATTATATAGATATGTCAAATGAAGAAGATAAACAAAAAATTGTTGAATTATTAAAAGAAGAATTAAAGAGAGATAGAAGTAAAACACAAGTAGAAGGTTTTACAAAATTAGATTTAATGGAAATAACAAGAAAACATATATGTAGTCATAAAGATTAGAAGAAGGGGAAAATAAATGAATGTAGGATTTGTATCACTAGGATGTAGTAAAAATTTAATAGATACAGAAGTTACAATTGGAAAATTTAAAGAACATAATTTTACAATTGTAAATAATGAGGAAAAAGCAGATATTATTGTTATAAATACATGTGGATTTATTGAATCAGCAAAAGAAGAAGCAATAAATACTATTTTAGAAATGGCAGAGTATAAAAATAAGAGATGTAAATATCTAATAGTAATGGGGTGTTTAGTACAAAGATATTATGAAGAATTAGTAAAAGCATTACCAGAAGTTGATTTATTTATTAAGCTAGATGAATACGACATGCTTTGGGATAAAATAGAAGATTTAGTAAAAAGAGATATAGTAGAAAAATCAAAAACACAAACAAGCAAACTAATTACAAAAATACCTCCAATGCCAATGTTTTCAGAAGAAGAATTCCTAAATAGAACAGTAACAACAGGAAAAAACTATGCTTATATTAAAATTGGTGAAGGATGTAGTAATAGATGTACATATTGTGCTATTCCTTATATAAGAGGACCTTTTGTAAGTAGAAGAAAGGAAGAAATAATAGAAGAAGTAAAAGGACTTGCTAGTAAAGGAATAAAAGAATTAATAGTAATTGCACAAGATACAACAAAATATGGAATAGATTTATATGGAGAAAGTAAACTAGCACAATTATTAGAAGAATTATCACAAATAGAAGGAATAAAATGGATTAGATTTTTATATGCATATCCAGAAGGAATTACAGATGAGTTAATAGATGTAGTAGCTAGCAATCCTAAAATTGCAAAATATTTTGATATACCAATACAACATATATCAAATAATCTCTTAAAGAAGATGAATAGAAAAACAAATAAAGAAGATATTGTAGAATTAATAGATAAAATAAAAGAGAAAATACCAGATGTTGTATTAAGGACAAGTTTAATAGTAGGTTTCCCAGGAGAAACTAAAGAAGATTTTAATGAATTATTAGAATTTGTAAAAAATACTAGATTTGATAAATTAGGAGTATTTGAATATTCAAAAGAAGATGGAACACCAGCAGCAAAAATGGAGAATCAAATTCATTGGAAAACTAAAAAAGCAAGATACAATAAAATAATGGAAGAGCAACAAGAAATATCAAAAGAAAATTTGGAAAAAAAGATAGGAAAGATTTGTACAGTTTTAGTTGAAGATATTTCATTTGATAATAAATACTATGTAGGAAGAACATTTGGAGATGTACCAGATATAGATGGTCTTGTTTATATAAAAAATGATAATAAGAAAGAAGAAAAAAATATCTTAAATAATTTTGTTAAATGTAAGATAACAGATGTAAATAGTTATGATTTAATAGCTAAATTTATATAGAGGTGAGTTTTATGAGAATAAGATTAGATGATGATAAAATGGTTGAAGTAACAATAAGAAAGCAAGCATATATGTATAGCTATTTTATAGGAGATAAAAGAATTGGCGTATTTGACCCAAATGTAATGGAAGATAATATATTAATATTACAAAATACAATTGATAATGAATTAGCAGATAAAATAAAAGATTCTATAGATAAAATGACTCTTGAAGAAATAGAAAATGAGGCTCAAGAAACAAAAAAGATAGATGATTATATGAGAGAAAATTATAATGATGAAAAAGTAAAAGATATTAGAATAATTGAATTAGATGAAGAAGAACAAGAAGACGAAAAACAAGAAGAACAACAAGAGGAACAAAGAGAAGAAGAACAAGAAAAAGCAGAACAAAATGATGAGCCAGAAAGCGAAACGGAAGTAGATAATAAAGGAAAAGTAGATGTAAAACAAGAAATAGATTTAGATGAAAGAGCAAATGATATGCATGATATGAGAAAATGGCTAGGTGTACCTCAAGATGTTGAAAAAATAGGGGTAATTGAATCATATCAAATGAGTAATTTAAGAGATGAAAATGGTAAAAGTTATGAAGAAAATTCAACAAGATACTCATTAGTAGCAATAGGAAAAGATGGAAATGTAGAACCATTATCTAAATATATGCCTGGATTAGAACAAAGAGATAGCTCAGGAAATGACCCAACAAGAGAAACTTATCAAGTAGATAATGAAGGAAATGTCGAAAAAGATGCAGTTTTAAGTGAATATCAATTTGGTTCAAAAATAATACAAATTGATAATAAAGAAACTGGAAGAATAGAAGTAAATATAGGAGAAGAAGCAAGAAATTCTACAGAGGCAATGGGAGTACAAGTAAGAGATTCAAATACTTACTTTCCAACAGATAGAAGTACAAGAAGTGTAATGGGAGAATATGAAGAAAATGGAGAAAATACTGTAGAAGAAAATATTGAGGAGGCCGATGCTCATAAAAGAATAGACCCAGAATATGAAGTGTTAAATGAAGATGATATAGATGGAGATATGACAACATCATCACATTCTCACGATAAAGTTGTTCTTGAAAGTGGAGAAGAATTAACATTTGAAGAACTTGCTACAAGATGGGGATTATATGCAGATGGAAAACCAGATGCTGAACATGCAAGAGAAAAATATATGGAAAAACAACAAGAAGATTTAGAGGCAGGCCCAGATGAAATAATAGAAGAATTAGATGAAGAATATGAAGACCCAAGGTTACAAGAAAATCAGAGATAAAATAAGACAAGGTAAAATTTTTACCTTGTCTTTTATTCAGGTTCAACATGTACTATAGTTTTATAGACATTATCTAAGTTAGTTACAGATTTCTCTAAATTGTCAGCTAATTCATGGCTTTCAAAAGTAGATAAATTACCATCAACGCCTATTGTTATAAAAACAACATGTTTTTCACCAACAGGAGTAGAACTAATTTCTTTTACATTTTTGATATCTTTATAAGTTTGTGCAATTTTCAAAATTGAATCTTTAGTTTTATCATCAATACTAATATCCATTAAAACATTATAGCTTTCTACAAAAATAGTAATACCTGTATAACATATCCATATAGAAATACCCATACCAACTAGACCGTCAAACCAGTAAATTCCAAATAAACTTAAGAAAACAGAAATTAATGTAAATGTTGTTATAATGCAGTCATTTCTGTGGTCTTTCATATTTGCTTCAAGTAAAATATTACGATATTTTTTATTAGCATTATGTGTATATAAATATAATGCTAATTTAGTTATAATTGTTACAATACAAACAATTACTAAAAACCAAGAAAACTGAACTTGGTCACCAGATATTAGAGATAGAAAAGAGTCTAAAAATAATTTACAAGAAACTAACATCATTGCTATGCTAATAAACATAGAAAAAATATATTCGGCTTTTCCATGACCAAAATTGTGGTCTTCATCTTTAGGAGCACTAGCAATACGATTACCTATAAAAGTCATAAGAGAAGCAAAAATATCACCGGCACTATTAAAACTATCAGCAATCATTGCTTGACTTTTTGCAGAAAAACCAATTACAGCTTTTATAATTAATAAAAATATATTTCCAAATATTCCGCAAAATACCAGCTTTTTTAGTTAAATTGAACTTATCTTCCATTTTTTACTCCTTATTTTAGATTATAAATTATTTTATGATTATATCACAACAAATAGAAATAATAAATAATATTTGATAAAATCTTATTAAATATTGAAAAAAATATGTAATTATAATAAAATATCTTTAATAAAATGGAGGTGAAGATATGACTAAATTCTATTTAATAAGACACGGAGAGCCAGATTATACATATGGAGATACTTACGGATTTATAGGGCAAGGACATGACTTTGCTCCGTTAAAAGAAGATAAAATAGAAGAAGTATTGAAAACAGCAAAAGATGAAAGATTAAAAAATGCAGAGATAATTATATCTTCACCATATACTAGAGCGTTACAAACAGCTAGTATAATATCAAGAGAAACAGGACTTGATATTATTGTAGAGCCAGATTTAAGAGAATGGCAACCAGACCTTACATATCAATACAAAAATGTAGAAGAAATGCAAGAACTCTTAAATGATTATAATAAAAATAATGGTGTTTATCCAAAAGGTGAAACTAGAAAATGGGAAGAAAGAGAACATTTGAGAAAAAGGGTAATGTCTGTTATCAATAAATATAAGGAAAAATATAATACTATTATTATAGTAGCACATCAAATGGCTTTTCAATCTATTTGTAACTGTGGAGATATAAAGCCAGCAGAGATTTTCGAAACTAATTTTTAATGTATTTGCAAAAAATAACAATAAATGTTATAATAGAAAAGTACAAGTGAGAAAAACTAAAGAGGTGTAGAGATGGTATTACTTGCAATAATATATATACTAGTATTTATTATATTTGCGTTAGTAGCTTATGCAGTTTTACAAATTAAATTATTTGGAATGAAAGTAAAAGATTTTTGGTCATTTATAGAAGCAAACCAAATGCTTGATAAATTATATAGATTTGCCAAACAATATGAAAGTATGTCACCACAAGAGCAAGTTATTTATTTATCAGAAGCGGAAAAAATATTTACAGCATTTGATAATGTTCCTAATGAATTATGGGAAGAAGAATATGATAAATATAAAGAAGTTTTGAATAAATATAAAGATATAAAAATGTTAAGATGGGCAAATACATCAGGAGAAAAAGCTAAATAAAGTCACATGTTTTTCATGTGACTTTTTTCTTTTAAAATTTAATAATAATTAAACTTAAAAATATGTAAGCATATCTAAAAGCTTTTTTCATAAACAATCTAGATTTTATAACATCAAGGCTTTCAGATATAGCACAATATTTATCAACAAAAGTTAAAATAAAACCTTCTAAAGACTTGGGAAAAGCAATTGTTACAGGCCACATATGTTTTATAATAATATCTTTTTCTTTTTCATTTAAATCAAATAATTCACATGCATTTTTACAAGCACATTTACCATGAGTAAAAGCATGTAGTCCTTTTCTATTAGAATCACGTTTTCTCCAATCATATAAAAATAAATCATGGAGCATTGCAGCTCTTGTTGCAGATTTATAATCCAAGTTATATTTCTTACATATTAAATAACAGTAGTAAGAAGCCATATAGCAATGGTCAAAACAAGATGTTTCATAATGTTGTCTGTATTTTTTCATCTCTTGGACAGTAGGATTGCTAATAATAGGAGATATTATCGCTTGAAACTCTTTATCTTTTTCCATTAAATCTTTTAAATAAATATTCATAAAAACTCCTTAAAAAATAATCTTAAATATCTACTTTTTATTATATCATATAAAATATAGGAAGTTCAATTGTTTTAATAAATTAAGAAAAAATTAACAAATAGTTTATAAAAAATTAATTGACAACTTAAGTATTATATGTAATAATACATGAAAATGTTACAAAAGTGCTATTTTGACAAAAAGTAAATAATTTTTTTTAGGAAAATATTGCAATAATTTGTAATAGATAGTATAATAATATAGGAAGCTTAATATTATTAGAAAGATAATAATTATAAAGGTGAGGTAAAAATGGATTATTTATATATACTAAGAGAAGCTTTAGTCTGGGTAATAACAATATATTGGTTATATCAAATTTTAGTAAGTTTATGTTCTTTAGTAAAAATTAAAGATAAACCACTAAAAGTAAAAAAAGACCATAGATTTATGGCTATAATACCAGCCCATAATGAAGAAGCTGTAGTAAAAAATTTAATAGATAGTCTTAAAGCACAAAATTATAACAAAGATTTATATGATATTTATGTAATAGCAGATAATTGTACAGATAATACAGCTAAAATTGCAAAAGAAGCAGGAGCTATTGTATATGAAAGATTTGATAATACAAAAAAGACTAAGGGATATGCATTAGACTGGTTTTTAAAACAAAAAATAAAAGAAGATGCTCCATATGATGCTTTCTTTGTATTTGATGCGGATAATATAGTAGACCCTAACTTTATAAAAAATATGAATAAACACCTTTGCCAAGGTGAAGATGTAGTACAAGGTTATCGTGATATTAAAAACCCAACAGATAGTTGGATAACGGCAGGATATGCATTATTCTATTGGTCAATGCATAGATTTTATCATTTAGCAAGATATAATTTAGGATTATCACCATTATTAAATGGTACAGGATTTATGGTAAGATTTGATGTTGTAAAACCACAAGGCTGGGACACAGTAACATTAACAGAAGATATAGAATTTTCATTAAAAAGAATAATAAAGGGTAAAAAATTAGGATGGGCAACTGATGCAATAGTATATGATGAACAACCAGTTGGATTTAAACAAAGTTGGTCACAAAGAAGTAGATGGACAGTTGGACATATGCAATGTATAAAAGAATATACTAAGGACTTAGCAATAGCAACGAAAGAAAATAAATCAATGATGAATTTTGATGGATTGCTATATATATTTGGAAGTATTCCAATGTTTATAATGACAATTGTATTATTATTAACAAACTTCTTAATGTATGCAGGAGATGGAATGACACAATTAGAACTTATAGAAAATATTATAAGATATTTAGTACCAACATTTTTATTCCCAATAGCAACAGCAGCTATAGCAATGTTCTTAGATAAAAGACCAATAAAACCAATGCTTAAGGGATTAGCTTTCTTCCCATTATTTATGGGGTCATGGTTGTTAATAAACTTTAAATGTTTATTCAAGAGAGATACAACATGGGAGAAAATAAACCATGTAAGAAATATAAAAATAGCAGAAGCTGGATTACAAGAAGAAAGAAATTAAGTTATAATAAAGTTGGCTAAAAGCCAACTTTTATTTTTTTAAGGAGAAAGAGATGGAAAAAAACAAATTATTAAAAAAGAATAAAAAAGATAATATTTTACATATAGTATTAATAATTTTAGGAACTATTCTTTTATTAATACCAGCATTTCATAGTAATATTTGGTTTGATGAATCATATAGTGTGGCATTAGTAAACCACTCATTTGGAGAAATATGGCAAATAGGAAGTCATGATGTACATCCAATTTTATATTACTGGATGCTTAAAGTAATAAACTTAATATTTGGAGAAAATATAATAGTATATAGAATTTTTTCTTTAATAGGAATAGTGGTACTTGGAATATTGGGATTAACACATATAAAAAAGGACTTTGGAAAACAAGTAGGACTATTATTTACATTTTTTAGTTTTTTCTTGCCAGTAATGTTAAATTATGCACTAGAAATAAGAATGTATTCATGGACAATTGTTTTTGTTACACTAATGGCAATATATTTGTATAGATTTATAAAACAAAAAAATCTAAAGAATTTAATATTATTTGGTATATTTAGTTTAGCAAGTTGTTATATGCACTATTATGCACTTTTAGCAGCTGGAATTATAAATTTAGGATTAATAATTTATGTTATAAAAAATAAAGATGAATTTGAAAATAAAATAATAAGAAGTTTTATAATAGTAGAAATAGCGCAAGTTATATTATATTTACCATGGTTTATATGCTTCGTTGCACAAGCTTTAAGAGTTGGAAGTGGTTTCTGGATAACAATAGAATTCCCACAAATTATTTATGATATATTAGATTTTCAATTTAAAGGAAGTTTATCTCAAGGAATACCACTTGCTGTTTCAATTGCATTATACATATATTTATTATATATAGTAATAAAAAACATAAGAAAAAAAGAAGATATAAAAGTAGGATTAATACCAATAGGAATATATATATTAATAATAATAGGGGTAGCTTTAGTATCTAGAATAACGCCTATTCTTTATGCAAGATATTTATTTACAATTACAGGATTACTTATATTTACAATTTGTTATTTCTTATCAAAAGAAAATAATAAATTTATAATAGGATTAATATGTGGAGCTGTTTTAATATTATCAATGTATAATTTAGTAGAAAATGTTAAAGCAAATTATGATGAATCAAATGAAGTACCAATAACTTATTTAAAAGAAAATTTAAAACCAGATGATATAATGATTTATTCGTACATGGAAAACGGAGGAGTTATAGCAACATTAGTAAATGAAAATAAACAATATTTTATAAATTTAGATAATTGGTCTGTTGAAGAAGCATATAAAGCATATGCACCACAAATGGAAATTGTTTCAACAACAAATCAAGCATTGGAAAAAGCAACAGGAAGAATCTTTATAATAGATAATGGAGATTTAACATTATATAATAAAATAAAGGATGATAGCAGATATAAAACAGTAGCTATACAAAAATTTGAAACTAAATACCATAATTATACATACAATATGGTAATATTAGAAAAAAATGCTTAAAAATATAAAGAATTGGAAATGTTAGAATTCCAATTCTTTAATTTGTATGCTATAATATTGATGTAAAGTTAAAAATTTAAGGAGACCAACTATGAAAAGTCAATAGAAAAATGAAAAATTTTTTAAAAATTTTTCGATAGAAAAAAGGTCGAACT
>CALXAD010000017.1 GCA_944386195.1 uncultured Clostridia bacterium | reverse complement strand
TAGCATTGCTGTAAAAGTTTTAGTAATTGAACCTATCTCATAATCATAATTCAAGTTATAGTCTGCACCATATACATTATAAGTTATACCATTCTCATTATATATAGCAACTGATATAATTGCGTTTTCATTATTATTTAAGGTATAATCTATCATTTGGTTAGATGTATATTGGCTAATCTCTTTCATCTTATTTTTATATATAATTCCACTAATAAGATTATATATAAAATATAAAAAAATTATTATGATTACTATAATTGTAAAAATCTTTAATTTTCTTTTTTTCATCTAATTTCAACTCCAAAGACAAATTATAATTGTTTATCTATACTTTTAATTTTGCTTATACTTACAGGTATATAATCAACTACATCACAAGAAACGCATACATGATTTTTCTTGTCAAATTTTTTATCTATTGGTTTATCATGTATATGCCCAAAAACATTTACTTGATTTTCTTCTACTTCTTCAATTGGTGCATGTGTTAATAATAAATTATCTAAAATAATTTTCTTCTTATAGACCTCTAAGAATCCTATTTCTTTCCAAGTATTCACTCCAATTTTAAAATCATGATTTCCTCTAAGTAATATTTTTCTTCCATTTAAACTTCCTACTAAAGTTTTTAATTCTTCAAACTTTCCAAATCCTACATCACCTAAATGGTATACTGTATCCGTTTGTTTAACCACAGAATTCCATTTTTTAATTATGTATTTATTCATTTCATCAGCATTTTTAAATGGTCTATTACAATATTTAATTATATTTACATGATTAAAATGTGTATCAGCTATAAAATATATCATATGCGCTCCCTTTCTGCTTAAACAGTTGAAATTTCTATGTCTAAACTTGAAATTAATTCTTTTAGTTCTTTTATGATTTCTTCAAACTTAATATCATTTGCATATTTATTCCTTTTAGCATATCCATTCCATAAACTTACAATTCTATCATATGAAGATATACCATCTAAAATCTGCTCATAATCTTTTAAGTAATCAATCGATTCTCTTTTATCAAATGTATTTTTTATTGATAACTTTAAGATATTAATATCAATATTATTTTTAAATTTAGTTAAAAACATATGTATATCGTAATAATCCTTCATTCTACTATTGTATTGTCCTCTTCTTAAAATAGTTTCAATTTTTTCTGCTATTATGGTTTCCACATTATATGTATAAATTAATATCTTTTTATCTTCAAATAATGATGGATATCTATACTCTAACTCTTTTGGTACAACTTTATCTCCTGTAGAAATATCAATATCTAAATTAATTTTAAGATTTTCTAATTTTCCAATTAAGTGATATTTATTTCCACCATATTCATCATCTTCTCTTATATCAGTCACATCAACCAATTCAAATTTTACGCCGTCTTTTAAATCGATACTTAATATTTCACTTAAAACATTTATCATTTGTTCCTTAGAAATATCTAATCCTTTGATTGTTGTATCCATATCTCTTGTAGTTCTATTATCGATTCCAAATAATGCTGATAACAGTAAACCACCTTTTAATATAAAATTTTCTTGATATTTTGAAACCGAAATTCTTTCTAAGATTCTTTCAAACATAAATCTTTGTAACAGTTCATAATGATTTAGCTGATATTTTCGCTCTAGATCTTTTGATTTTTGTTTAAGTTCTTTATATTTTATCACTTAATTAAAACCTCCATTATAGTAGTTAATTTTTCATATACATTAAATATTTTAGCATATTCATCTAATAGTTTTAAATTTTTATCTTTTA
This sequence comes from uncultured Clostridia bacterium, assembly GCA_944386195.1. Lineage (GTDB taxonomy): Bacteria > Bacillota > Clostridia > TANB77 > CAG-508 > CAG-269. The sequence continues at coordinate 39,407 of CALXAD010000017.1, read as the reverse complement.
AATTAAAATAACTTTTCAAAATTTTATTATATAATTCTATATCATACTCATCTTGTTTTTTTAGCATATCACATATACATCTTTCTAAATTATATACAATTATAGGATTACCATATGGACTTGTTATAGTAATTTTACCTATATTTAACTTTTCTTTAGATACATAGTGAATTTTTACATTTTCTCTAATTCTTTTATGAGAATATGTAGTAACATCAAGTTCATATGGCGCTCTTTCACTAATCCCTAGCAAATGAAACGCAGTATTATATGAATAAATAATATTGTTATAACGTTTTTGCAAAATATAGTATTCATCTTCAATTAATTTGTTATCAATATACAAACCTCTTGATACTTTTCTAATTACTCCATTTTTAATTAATTCTGGAATATATATTCTTGGAACTCCATTTTGTTCTATTTCACTAGATGTTATATAACCATTATTTCTTTTTAAAAATTTTTCTATTTTTTTTGTATTCATATTAACCTCCATTACAAACGTACTACAATTTTATCATCTTGTTGTACGTTTGTAAATATTATATTTAAAATTTATTAAATTTGTTATTAATCAATATAATTTATGGTATATTTTTACACCATATCATATAGTTTTGAATAACTTTATATTTTTATATTAACAATTTACTTATTTAATTCCACTTATTTTTTGTTTTAATATGAGAAGTTAAACCTCTATTTTTATTAGTATACATTTTTATCAGAACTCGTCAATTTCTTTATATTAAAGCATTTTAGCATTTTTTATATTTTAAAAATATAAAAAAATAATGTAGCATTCAGTCCCCCTCTATGTCAACTATTCTGCATTATATTTGTACAAATAATTCTTGTTTTCTATGTTTTTAACTCAAATTCTTTAACTATTTTAGATTTAAAATTTAAAATATTAATAAATTTTTTTACAAATCCTCTTCATTTAAAACAAACATTTTTTTGTTAAATTTATATGTTTTTTATTCTAAAATTCATACAACTCTTAGTTGTATATTAAAAAACTAAATTTCCACTATTCTCAATAAAAAATACACTTTTGAATTTATAAATATTGGGATTTTTTTACAAAAAATATAGCCAATAGGGGAATATTTTTACTCCAAAATTGACTATATTTTTATCTATTTTTTACACTTTTTTCTCGTTTTTATGGATTTCATTGCTCCAAAATTGCTCCAAAAGCACTTTTTAGAATCACCCCACCGTTGAGGCTCTAAGGATAGAGGATTTTATATTATGCCATTTACTGTGTCCGACTCATTTTTAATTCCTCCTTCTCAATTTTTTCAGTATTTAAGCCACTTTCGGCTGTTCTATCATATAAACATCAAGTGAAATTTCTTTATTGTTCTTTGTTGATTTATATAGGGTTTCGAGGTTCTTTATTGAACGAATTGTGCCAAAATTGTGCCAGAAATTTCACATTGTTTTTTATGTAAATAGATTATTTTGTTGTTAAATTTATCCAATTTTTAAACAACACTACAAGTATTTTATCATACTTTTTTTTATTTTGTGTAGTATTTTTTTACAAATTATATTCGTTTCTGTTTTGTTTTAAATATATAATATAATTTTTGTATTATGACAATATAATTTTTCCTAATTCATTCAAATTCATCCCTATTACCATATACGAATTTATTGTTTCCTTTTTGTATTTATTTTTTATCATATTTATCTATCCCTAATTTTTGTAATTTTTCACTAATTATTTGTTTATCCTCTTTCATGTAAATTCCTAAAATAAGAAAGATGCGACAAACATACTACAAAGGTGCGACAAATATATAAAATTAATTATTTTTGATTCTATACACTTTTTTAGGATCTTTAATAGATGTTCCAAACCATTCTATTAAATTGTTCTCAACTAAACTCTTTAATACTCTTTGAACAGTTCTTTTATCTCTATTTATAATTTCACATATTTGAAAAGGTTTAACGTCTCCTTTATCAAATATAATTTGTAATACTGTTCCATTGCATTTAAATAATAGTTAATCTAGAATTAATTTTAGAACCTTCCATTAATTTTCTCCTTTATATCTTTTACAGCAATATTATATCATGCTTTTCTATTTTCTTCTATATATATTTGATATTTTCCATGGTGATTTCATAAAATATTACAGAATTGTAATATTTACATTTTTATGTTAAAATCTCAGTGGTGATAATAGTGAATTTAAATGAGATTTTTAATATGTATTTTGGAATAATAGAAGATGAAAGAGATCCATATACAACGAAACATAAGTTAATAGATATATTGAAATTAGTTATGATATCAGTATTATGTGGAATGGATGAGCTTGATAAAATGATTGATTATGGAAAGAGCAAAAAAGAATTTTTAGAAAAAGAATTTGAAATAAAATCTATTCCTTCAAAATCAACATTAACGAGAATATTTGTAATGCTAAATCCAAAATGGTTAGGGCTAAGTATAGTAGGGATAGTACAAAGTTTAATAAAAGAAAAGCATACTCAAATAATGATAGATGGAAAGGCAATAAAATCAACAGATGCAATAAAGACCATAGAAAAAATGATGAATATTGTAACAGCATATACCAATACAGGCATATCACTATTACAAAAGACAGTAGATAATAAAACAAATGAAATTCCAGCAGTAAAAGAATTAATAGACATGCTAGATATAAAAGGAATGATAATAACAGCAGATGCAATGCATTGTCAAAAAGAAACTGCAGAAAAAATAATAAATAATGGAGGAGATTATGTTTTACAATTAAAAGCAAATCAAAAAGGTTTTTATGAAGATGTATATGCAATGTTTGATGATAAATATATGGATGAAACAGATAAAAATTGTGAATATGAAACATACAAAACGGAAGAAAAAAGTCATGGAAGAATAGAAAAAAGAACATGCTATGTCCTAAATGAAATAGCATATTTTACAGATTATTTAGCAAATTGGAAAGGATTAAAAAAGATATTTGCAGTAGTAAGAGAAGTAGAAAAAGATAATAAGATAACAAAAGAAATCAGTTGCTATTTGAGTAGCAAAAACACAACAGCAGAAAATTTACTATCATATACAAGGAAACATTGGGAAATAGAAAGTATGCATCATATATTAGATGTTACTTATGACGAAGATAGATGTAAGTTATTAAGTCAAAGGGCACAAGAAAACCTAAATATATTCAGAAAAATGGGAATAAGTATTCATAAGAATTATTTAAAGAATAAAAAGCAAACAGTTAAATCCAACATGTTCAACTGCTTGCTTAATGATAATCTTTTATTGGCAGTTATTGGTAATATTACAATTTCGTAAAATTTTGTGAAATTACCCTGGATATTTTCTACTTGTTTATTTTTTTATTAATTGTAGGATAAAATCAATTTATTTCCGACAATTAGTTTAAATTTCTATATACTTCATAATTTATTATGGACTTTTAATTTGTAACAAGTTTATATAAAATTCAAACCATAATCTTCCAGCAAATATTCTAAAGATTATGGTTTACATTTTTACATTTATCATTTAATTTTTGTATTTTTTTACAAATTATAGTTGTTTTGCCTTCCATTTACAAATACTTTTTATCTTTTGAGTTTAACAAGCTTTATTTTTGACATTAGCTTATTCTGTAATGTCCTATAATATCATTTCTTGATTCTAAAATATCTTCTTCATAATTTTTTTGAAAAGGATTTGCGTGATGAATAATAAACGTAATTCCTTTTTTATTCCTTTTATCTGATACTATTCCAATATGATTATTAAAAATAACTATATCTCCGCCTTGCCATTCTTCTATTTTATTAATATCATTTGTTAATGCTATAGCATTGTTTTGAAAATATACTTTTAAATTGCTCACTCGTCTAAAATCAATATTTTTATCAATAGTATCAATATTATACTTATCTCTATTTTTTTCAATATCATTATTTACTAATTGCATTAAATCATATCCTGCATTTTTAAGTCCGAATGTAACCACATCAGTACATACACCATATCCATCATCTGGATATCCATTTGCATAATATTTACTTTTATATTTTGGCTTTGTAGATATATAATCTCTTACATTATTTAATATATCTGTCTGGTCATCTATGCCATCTCCATCTTTATCTATTTTGCTTATATATGTAGTAATATTAAAATCTTTATTAGTGTACATTTTATGTGGAATATAATTAAAAATGTATAAAGCATAAAATATTACTAATAGAACTAATACTATCGCCAAACTAACAATAATCCTCTTTTTCATATTTTCTCTCTTTCAATATTTTTACATTTTTCTTATTATTCACTTCTTAAAGCTAACACAGGGTCTTCTTTAGCAGCTTTTCTAGAAGGAATGATTCCCCCAATTAAAGTTAAAACTATACTAAGTATTATTAAAATTAGACCTGCAATTGGTGGTAAAGATGCTTTAACATTTGCTCCGTTAGATAATGCATATATAATCTTATTTGTTGGAATTATTAATAATAAAGTAATACCTACTCCAATAAGACCTGCAAGTGCACCAATAATAAATGTTTCCGCATTAAATACTTGTGCAACATTTCTTTTAGATGCTCCCATAGCTCTTAATATTCCTATTTCTTTCTTACGCTCTAATACACTAATATATGTAATTACTCCTATCATGATAGAAGAAACAACAAGTGAAATTGCAACAAATGCAATTAATACATAACTAATTGTATCAACAATAGTTGTAACCGAACTCATCAAAGTTCCCACCATATCGGTAAATGAAATTACTTTATCTTCATTACCTTCTTCTTCCATACGTGCATTATATTCATTTAGCATATTAGTAATTGATTTATTTCCTTCAAAATCTTTTGGATAAATATCAATACCACTTGGCTCATCAAAATCTGCATAATTTAAAGTTTTTAAATTACTTTCATATGTAACTGTTTCTTTAGACATAAGTGAATTAAATAATTCTGATAATTCTTCTTCATTCATTTTTAAATGGAATGCATCCATAAAAGTATTTTCATCTATACTAATTGCTTGTGTTATTGATTCACTTAAATCCTTTATACTAGATTGCATTTGTTTTTGTAAACTTGCACTAATTGATGATATTGCAGTTTGCATATATTTTTGCATAATACTTGATATTTGTGTATCTAGCTTTTGCTCTTTTACTATCTTAGATAAATTATTAGTAATAATCTTTTTGGCATCTTCTGATGATAAATATTCTGCTATATATTTATTTAAATCATCAACACTTATTAATTCATTATCTTCCACATATTTATTATATCCACTTAAAATTTCAGTCATAATTTCTTGCATCTGCTCTTGAGTAATACTTAAATTTCCATTTTCTTTAATAATTTCTCCTATTTTTTTATTTAATAAATCAGTAACTTCTTTTGACTGTAAATATTCTGTTAATTGCTTAGTTATATTATTTAAATTTGCTTCTTGATTATTCTCTGCATAAGAACCATAACCATTTAAAAGTTCAGTCATTATAGTTTTAATATCTTCTTCTGATATAGAAAATTTAAGATTACTTAAAATATCTTCTACATTAAGAGATGGTATTGAATTTTTATTTAATACATTATTTAGATTTCCAAAATCTACTTTTATTTTTGATTCATCTATCTTAAATGCTGATTGTATTTTAGAAGTATCTATATCAATTAAAGAATTCATATCAAATGAATTTTCACTTGTATCATCAAATCTCTTGCCAGTAAATACATTAATCTCTGGATTTGCTAATTGGTCTTGAACTATTTTACTATTTTTTGCATTTTCTATTACATGGTTTGTTAAAGATGCTGGATAACAAATTCCTGCTCTTAACATTGCACTTGTTGCTCCTTCTTTTGGCTGTACAATTCCTACTATTTTTAAATCTTCACCATTTGCAACAATATTTTTCATATAATCTGTATTATCAGTTTTATCTCTCCATACATTGTATTCACTGTCATATTCATAACAATCACTATTATTTACTAATTTAAAAGTAATTCCTAGAATATCATCATAAGAATATGAACCTAAATTATCAGGTGTGTCTACATTTTCTCCATTTGCAAATTGTGTAACTAAATCTTGTAATTCACTATAATCTCTTAATCCTAGTGTATAAAGTAAGAAATCACTAACATTTCCATTCTGTGTTAATACTAAAACACATTCATTATAATTACTTGGCCATTTTCCTGCTTTTATATCATATTGACTTTCATATAAATCTTTGTTCTCTGGCATTTGAAAGAACATATTTGTACTCATCATATTAGATATCATACTGTTACTAGATTGCCCTGAACCTATTCCTAAGCTTGAAAGTGAAATATCTGGATTTACCTGTCTTAAATTTTCTACATCTGAACTATATATCTTTGGTGTAACATCATAAGTATATTCAATATCTTTTGCATAATCATATACATTAGAATCTTCACTTTCTAAATATTCTTTTAAAGATTTTAAATCATTTGAGCCTATTTTAGAAAACATATTGGTTAATTGTTTACTAATATGAATATCTCCTTTTTCTTCATTTTCGTCATCGTCCATTCCAACTAGTAATGAACTTATATCAATACCAGAACTTTGGATTTGTAAAGGATATTCTGATAATGTATCTTCTTCAACTGATGATATATATGTATTTACACCATTTGATAATGAGAGTATTAATGCTATTCCAATAATTCCAATTGAACCTGCAAATGATGTTAAAATTGTTCTTCCTTTCTTAGTTTTCAAATTATTAAAACTAAGTGATAATGATGTAAGAAAAGACATTGATGTTTTTCCTAAATTCTTATGTACTGGTCTTTTTTGCTCTTCATTTTCTATTACATAAGGATTTGTATCTGAAAGTATTACTCCATCTCTTAAATTTATTATTCTAGTTGCATATTCTTGAGCTAATTCTGGATTATGTGTTACCATTACTACTAATCTATCTTTTGCAACCTCTTTTAATAAATCCATTACTTGAATACTTGTATCACTATCTAATGCTCCGTGTTGGCTCATCTGCAAGGACTATATCTGGGTCATTTACCAATGCTCTTGCAATAGCAACCCTTTGCATTTGTCCACCTGATAATTGGTTTGGTTTTTTATGCATATGTTCTGCAAGCCCAACTTGCTCAAGTGCTCTAATTGCTTTTTGTTTTCGTTCTTTTCTTGATACTCCTGATATAGTTAAAGCAAGTTCTACATTTGCTAAAATTGTTTGATGTGGTATTAAATTATAACTTTGAAATACAAAACCAATTGTATGATTTCTATATGAATCCCAATCTCTATCTTTATAATGTTTTGTAGATACTCCGATTTATTATTAAATCTCCTTTATCATATCTATCTAAACCACCAATAATATTTAAAAGTGTCGTTTTTCCAGAACCACTTGGTCCTAAAATTGCAACAAATTCATTATCTCTTAAATTTAAACTTACATTATCTAAAGCTTTTTGTACCAAGCTTCCTGTTTTATATTGCTTGTAAATATTTTTTATTTGTAACATACATAAATCTCCTGTTTTTATTTAATTTTTAAATCAAAAAACTTTATATTTATCCCTAAAGTATTTTAACACATATATGGAAAAAGTATATTATAATTTTATTAATTTTTTATATTAAATAAAGCTTATTTGTTCATTTTCTACTTTCCAACTTTTTTGTTTTGCAATGGTTATTTTATCATAATCTTTGCTATTTCCTATTAAAAATGGAGAATTTTCATCATGATTTTTCATATTTTCAATAACTAATGATTTACTATAATTTGCATAACAATATTTGCATAAATGTGCACAAGTATTATATGCCCCTATATCATTTCCCATTAAACAATTGCATTGTTGTCTTATATTCTTTCTTTTAGGCGGATTTAATTTTTCATTTATTGCTTTTTCAACAATTTCTTGACTCATACAACCATTACATTTTAATCCATATTGTGCTAAATTGGTTGTTTCACAACAACTATGTATTGTCATCATATTTTCTTTTCCTATTTTACTAAAAGCTTTTGCAATTTCAATTTGTTCTTCTTTAGATGGTGGTTTTATATTAGGTGCATTTTTCTTTACTTTTTCATATAAATCTAAGAAACTAATTGTGCAATTATTTGTATATCCTTTTAATTCTTTTGCTATTTTTTCAAAACATTCTATATGTTTTTTTACATCAAAACCATATCCAATAAAAATTGGGTCATATCTCCACCCTATTGAATTTATTCCTACATGTTTAGAAAGTTTCTTAAAACTTTCTATTACCTTTTTCTTATCTGGCACATTTGGCTCTACATCTTTACCATATGGTGTAATTGTTACAAACCAATATTGTTTATATTTATCCAATTCGTCTAAATAATCAATCATTGGTTCTGGATTTTTTGTACAAAAAGCAAGACAGTCCACAACATCTGGCGATAAACTATATTTTGTTACTTGTTGTGGATTATATGGATTTCTTACTAAAACATATCCTTCTTTTATTCTATTCATAAACCATTTTGAATAAAAAGCTGGAATATCAGTTCTACAACCTGTATTTATTATCATTATTTTCTCCTTGAATATTATATTATTTTATTTATTTAATTCTTTTGTGATTCTAAATAACAATAGAAAAGTTAAAAATAGCAGACTAATCTGCTATTTTTTTATTTTTCTATTGCTTCTAAATTTGCTTGTCTTTTTATTTTATTTGTAGTTGTTTTTATTAATGGTTCTTCTGAAATTATCATTCCTCTTATTGCCTTATATTTTGGCATTATTTTATTAATTTCTTTGATTTTATCTTGTAATACTTTACGAATTTCTTCGTCTGTTTCTACTTTATATGCTTCTTTCATAATTTCTCTATCAAATACTATTTTTACATTTATTTTTATATCTTCTTTATCATCTGATTGTTGTTTTCCAAATATAAATGATTCTTTTACACCTTCTACTTTATTTACTAAAGCTTCCATTTCTTCTGGGAATATATTTTTACCATTTTTTAATACAATTACACTTTTCTTTCTTCCACAAATAAATATATATCCATCTTCATCTATTGTTGCTAAATCTCCTGTATGTAACCATCCATCTTCTAAGACTTCTTTAGTTGCTTCCTCATCTCCATAATATCCAAGCATTACATTTGGTCCTTTAACTACAAGTTCTCCCATTCCTTCTTCATTTGGTTCATCTATACGTGCTTGAATATGTGGAAGTGCTTTTCCTATTGAACCAACTCTAAAGTTTTCTGTTGTCTCTACACCAATAACTGGTGATGCTTCTGTTAGTCCATATCCTTGGCATAAGTTAAATCCCCAAGCTCTAAATGCTTCTTCAACTTCTTTATCTAATGCTGCTGCACCACTAACAAATAATTTAATATGTCCTCCAAAGAAATTATGTATATCTTTAAATATCTCTGCTTTTTCTTCCATTGATTTATCTTTATTGGCTTCCATAAGTTTTTTAACTGCTTCTAATTTTCCTTGTTTTTCTATCATTTTCATAATATTTTTATACATAGCCTCATAAATTGCTGGAACAAATGATGTGAATGTTATTTTATATTCGTTTAAGTTTTCAACAATATGTCTTATTCCTTCACAGAAAGATCTTTGTGCTCCTAAATATAATGAATATAACATTCCTACAGTACATTCAAATACATGATGTAATGGTAAAAATGATAATATTCTATCGCTACAATCAACATCTAATATTGAAGCAAAATCCATTACATTAGATACCAAATTTTTATGTGAAAGTGCTACAACTTTTGATTTTGCAGTTGTTCCTGATGTAAATAACATTATATTCATTTCTTCTGGATTTATTTTAGCATCTAAAAATTCTCTATTTCCAGCATCTACTAGTTCTTTTCCTTTTTCTATTAATTCTCTTTCTGAATATATTCCTTCTTTATGAATATCTGAATCCATAGATATTAAATGTTTTAATTTATTTTTTTCACTATATTTTATTTTTTCTATTACTTCTTGGTATTTTTTAGAATAAAATATTGCTTCTACTTCTGACCTTTCTATTAATTCTTCTAATTCATTTTCTGGTAAAGATTTATCTAATGGAACTACTATTCCAGTACCACATACTACTGATAAATAAGCAAGTTCCCATTCATATCTATTTTCACCTATAACTGCTATTCTTTTACCTTTTAATCCTAAACTAATTAGTGCTGTTCCTAAATAGTTTATCATATCTCTTATTTCTTTATGTGTATATGTTTTATATTCTCCTTCTTCTATTTTTATTTTGTATCCTGGTCTGTCCCCATATAATTTTCCTGTTTTGTTTAACATGTCTTTTAAATCTGTTACTTCTAAAACTTCTTTCATTTTTTAATTCCTCCGTACATTTATTTTTCCAATAAAAAATCCTTTATTATATTATTATAGATATTAGAAATTGTCAAATAATATTTCGTAAAGAATTGGATATTGGCTAAAACGTTGTTATCTGTAGTAAAAATGTTATTAGACTATTTAGTCTAATAAATAAGAACTACCTTTAAAAGTAGTTCTTACCAAAAAATAAAAGGGGATGTTTTTTGCTTTTTTAAGCAAACTTAAGTTTATTTTATTTCTTAAGTTGTATTTATTATAAATATCAAAAGTAACTATAAAGTAACCTTAATGTAAACATTTTGTAAATTTGTTTATATCTTTTATAAAATCTGTATAATATAAAATTTCTTTTCCTAATTTTTTTGCATATTCTATTTCTGAATTTGTACTATTACCTATATAATTATTTACATTAACTACTAATATTGAATCAGATAATTCTATTCTTTTTAAATGAGCTTCTTTTAATTTGATTAGTTGTTTTTCTGTTTTTTTTTGATTTTTTAGTACTGGATAAACTGGTGTAAGAACACAAATACCTTCCAAAGACATCTTTTCTGCAATACTCATCATTTTATCTTTAAATTTTAAACTTCCGCATAATGTAATTATTTTCACTATTTATCTCCTTTACAAATTACTGCTTTCTAAACAAAAAATGTTAATATAATTTATTTATTTTTAACATTTGCCAATTTATCTTTTAAATCTTTTTCTATGACAACTAATTCTTTTTCAACCTCTTTACGTTTTGCTCTACCTTCCTCACTTATTTTAATTGTTTCTTCTATTGTTGTTATTAAATCATCATTTACTTTTTTAAGAGTTTCTATTTCTACAATTCCCTTTTCATTTTCTTTAGCAATTTCTACTGTATTATTTTTAAGCATTTCAGAATTTTTCTTTAGTAGTTCATTAGTAGTCTCTGTTACTTGTTTTTGTAAATCTAAAGCACCTTTTTGTCTAATAACTCCTATTGCAAGTACAATTTGACTTTTCCATAATGGTATTGTATTTAATATTGATGATTGTATTCTATCTACTAGAGCTTTATTTCCTGATTGTAGAAATCTTATTTGAGGTGCTGTTTGAATTGCAATTGTTCTTGTTAATTTTAAATCATGAACTTTTTTTTCAAATCTATCAGCATAATCAACCATATCAGCTACTTTTTGTGCATCTAACGGGTCTTTATTTTCTTCTGCTTTTTTTTGTAATTCAGGTATAGTTTTTGTTTTTAACTCCTCAATTTTTTTATTTCCTGCAATAATATATAAATCTAAATTATGAATACATTCTGTATTTTTTTCAAAAAGATTATCAAACATAACAATATCTTTTAATAAAACCATTCTTTCATTATCTAATTTCTCTGATATTTCATCAATTTGGTTTTCTATTTTTTGATATTTTGCCAAGAATCTTTTTGTTTTATCTACTAATTTACCAATAATAGGTATATTTTCTAATGGGTCATCTTTTATAAATCCATTTACATCTGTATCTTTTACTTTTACCATTAAATTAGATAATATATCTCCAACATAATCTGTATCTTTAGCTTTTATATCTTCTAGCATTTTATCTGAAAAATTAGCAATTTCAGATTGAGCTCCAACTCCATATTGAATAACGGCATTTGAATCGCCATCTTGAATATTCTCCATAATAGTTTGTACTTGTTTTTTATCTTCTTCTGTTAATTTATTATAATCATAAATGCTTGTTTCTAATCCATCATTTTCTTTTGCAACTAGCTCATCTTTCTTAATTTCTTCCATAACAACTCATCCTTTCTCTTATTTACTTTTTATTTAATAACATCCATTATTTTTTGCATTGTATTTGGATTTGGCATTTGTATAACTGCGTTTATAGTTTTAGGTATTCCATAAAAACCTTCAACATTAGTATTTATTGTTCCACTTACACCTGTTCTAAAACCATGCTTTGTCCATGCAATTTCTTGAATTTCTGGGTCTTGCATCGCTTCTATCAATTTTGCTCCATTTTCATTTAAGGCAATCAATGGGTGTGAACTCCATACTGTTGGCTCTGGATAAAGAACTGCAACTTGATCTTTTACAGTTTCCCAATCACTTGGATTTTCAATTGCAAATTCTATCATTTGATTTTCATAACCTGCAATCATTGGTTTTGCTCCCATACCTGTTTTTAAATATTGTTCAAAAAGATCTGAAGAAGAATGTTCCATATAACCTATTTTTCCAAAAAAATCTTTTAACTGTGGTAAAATATTATCTACTGTACTTTCATCCACTACTGTTTGATTATTCATAATATTTGCAACTAAGCCTGCAAACATATTTCCTGAATTTGATTTATTAGGGTCTGTTGATTGTATTGTTACATATCCATATAAATCATTTACACCAATATCGCTCCACTTTTTCTTATCTGTAACTAAGCTAATCAATTTTATTGTATCTGCAATATAATACGAATTATCTTTCATCTCAACAATACCACCATTTATCAAAGCATCTGCTATCGGTTTCCACGTATATATAACAATTGGTGAATTAAATAATATTTCACTTTTGTATAATTTATCACTTTTTGTCTGATTGAAAAGTTCTAATGCCGTTTGACTTGATGGGAATAAATAATCTTTATCACTTGAATCTTGTTCTACCATTTCAATTGACCCTGCTTTTGTATAGTCTACTGTTAATCCATATTTATCTCTTAATATTTTTTTTACTTCTTCATCTTCCATAAGTCCTATCTTTTCTCCGCCTAAATAACCAGTTACTGTTATTTGCTCTTGTCTATTAGTATTTATAAACTGAAACACAATAACTACTATTATTACTATTAATAAAATAACTCCTCCAATTATTTTTGATTTCATCTTTTCACCTCCACATTTTAAAAGTCTTTCATTTGCATACTACTTTTTAAGAAATCTACTTCTGTATCCAAGTCTAATGCATCATTTTGAAGCATTTTAGTAAACTGATCATCTAAAGATTTATTTATTATTGTTAATGAATTTTCAGTTTTATTTATAACTTCTTCTATCTCTTTTGTATGAACATCTTGAGATGATATTTCATAATAGGAATTTACAATTTTAAAAATTGTTTCTAAGTAATAAGTAAAAAACTTTTTATTTTCGCCTATTTTATTTGGATGTTTTTCTAAATATTTTAATATTTTTGATATTTTTAATGTCATATCATTACATTCTTGTTTTATATGAGGTTTACTTACCTTATTTTTTAAATCTACTAATTTCCCATAATTTTCATAACCATTATCTAATAGCTCCATATATTCTTTTTGTTTATTTGAATCTTTTATTCCTAATAATACTAATTTATTATTTGGTGCAAATAGTAAAGAACTTCCTATATATATTAGTATTGCAAGTATTCCCGAAATAATTATTTCAATATTTAGTACTGAAAACAATAGTATAAATATTATAATTGCAACAATTGTATTTATAATATCAAATCTAATAATATTTTTTCTATATACTAACATAATACACTTCCTTTAAATTTTTTTAGTTATATCCTTTTGCTTGTTTAAATGCTTTTTCTAAATCTTTCTTTCCATCAAACACACGTGCCTTAGAAAAATCTGCTAAACTTTGTAATTCTCTTTCGTCTGAATTGCCAAATGTTATCGAAAATATTGGTATATCTAAATTGCTACTATTCCATTTATTTTCTACTTCTCTTATACTTCCACTATTTGATTGTCCATCTGACATAAGGATTATAGATGTTGTATAGTCCTCTACATTATATTTTAAAATCTCATCCATCGCCGTAACAAGTGGTGTATATATATTAGTTCCACCTTGTGGTTCTAAACTGTTTATTTCGTTTTGTAGATTTGAAAGTGTTGTAGCATCATTTCCTTCTGCTTTCCAAACATCTAATACTCCATCATCAAATGGAATTACAATTGTTACATCTTTTGAGCTTGCTTGTAACATATATTTAGATGCCTCAGTTTGGTCTAATAACATATTCATTGCACTTCTTAAACTTTCTACTCCTTCGCCATACATACTTCCTGAATAATCTAAACAATATACTGTAAGTGATGGTTTTCTAAGCTCTGTTTGATACATATTTAAAGCTTTCTTAATTACATCAGCTGATGGCATTTTCATAACATTTAAAACTTTTTTTGTATCTATTCCCCAATCACTATTAAATACATCTGGATTATTATTTTCAAAATTTATTGCAAAAGATGTTCTTCTTCCTAATTCTAATAATTTAGGTTTTACTTCATCTGAAGTTAGATAATCTTCTAATTTTAAAAACGCTTCTTCTTTTTCTTTATTTCCATTATCTATGTAACCTAGTGGTGAATCTGCAATCCCTAACCCATCTTTTGGATATATTACATATAATGGTTCTTTACCTTGGGCTACTAATTCTTTATTTGTATCTATTATTATTGATTCATAATTTACCATTGCATCATAATCACTTTGTAAAAATAAGTCTTTTAGCCAGTCAGAACTTCCTGATGAACGGTTTACTCCAGATAAAATTGTTGTTAAATCACTTTTTAAATCTTGATTATCTAAATCTTCTGCTGTAATTACTTCAGGATTTCCAAGAAGTGCATAAATAAATCCTAAATATGCTGTTGCTCCTGAATTTGACTGTGTTGCTGATGTCATCATAAAACTTAATTCTTTATTTTGTATTTTCTCCAATATATCTTTAGTCGTTACATCTGTTCCAACAAAACCTAATTTTTCAGCTACACTTTTCTTTATTCCAAAAACAACTGGTGTTGTTGTTATTGATTTTTGATGTTTTACTTTTAAATTAGTATCTCCCATACTTATCCAAATACTATTTGCTGGAAATACTGCATCGTAATTATTTGCTCCATTTTGCAATTCTTGCATAATATCAACAGAGCCTTCATAAGTCATATTTATTTTTACATTATTTTCTTTTTCAAATTCTTCTAGGATTGGCTCTAAGACTTGGTTTTCTGAACCTGATAAAATATTTAATGTTTGTTTAGATGTAAATAAACTACTTTCATTTCCTTGAATAAAAAAACTAACTGAAATAATTATCAATAATACCAGAACAATTGATATCGTTAGAATAATTTTATTTTTATTCTTATTTTCTTTTTTATCTACTTTCATATAAATCCATCTCCTTTTCCATTTTCTTTAATTATTTTATCATATTAATTTAAAATAAACTATATTTTTTTAATATTTATCTCTTAATTTTTTAATTTTTCTTTTTTATTCTTTATACCTTTAACTCACTTTTATTTTATTTTGTTTTTCTATATATTTTTTTGTATTTACAATTATTATTGATAAAATAACTGTTACAACTAAAGTTGCAATACAACTTAAATAACTAAAGCTAAATAGTAATATTGCAGAAAAAGCATTTATTAATGAATGGAATAATATACAAGGAAATACTCCTTTTGACACATTTCTTATTGTTGCTAATGCATAAGATAAAGTTAAACACATTATTCCAAAAAGGAAATAATCCATGTTTGCATTTGCTGTTCCTTTTATGAAAAATATTGGTAAATGCCATACCCACCATATAATTGCTGTAAAAAACGTTGCTACATTAAATCCAAATTTCTTTTCTAACTCAGGTTGTAAAATCATTCTCCAACCAACTTCTTCATTTCCACCACTAAACAACATCGTCGGTAAAATTACTATAAGCATAAACAAAGGAGTACCAATTTTAAATCCATTTATTGCACATCCAAAAACATAATAAATAAATACAAACATAATTACTAAAATATAATTCCATATATTATGTTTTATATCAAATATATTTTTTAACCATTCTTTAAAATTTTTAACCTTATTATTTCTTTTTAGTGATATATAGGAAGCAATAGTTGGGGAAAATACTCCAACTATATGCATCATTTTTAAAAATGTATTATCTATTGTTAAATTAAATATTTGGCTAATTAAAGCACATCCGCCCCCAAAATATTATCATTATAACAAATGTAATTATTAAAAATTCCTTTACTAATTTCTCATCCATACATTCTCCATCTACTTTTTATTTTCATTATTATATTAATATAATAATGAAAAGTCAAACAATAAAAAAATTAGGAAATACATAAAACATACTTCCTATTTAGTAATTTTTTATTTTATCTAATAAATTTAATGCATCTTTTTGTCCTAAGCTATACATTTCTTGTAATTTATTAGCATCCTTTTCTATTCTTTTTATTTTAACTAATTTAGATGGTCTAATAACTAAAATCCTTCCTTCTTTTTCTAATCTCTCCACTTTTTCAAGTTCTTCATTATATTTTATATATCTATTATTTATAGCTTCTACAAATTTTGGATATTTTTTATAATAAATTTTGGGGAATATTTGATTACTTTTTCTCTTTTTATATTCTTTGGGTCTTGTTAAAACAACTATTATCTTATCAAACCCCATATTATTTATTTTATCTATTGGGATACTATCTGCTATCCCTCCATCTAAATACTTTTTATTATTTACTACTACTGGTTTAGATACAAACGGCATTGAACCAGATGCTCTTAAAAATTCTAAACTATTTTTATCTCTTAAATCTTCTATTTTAATATATTCAGCCTTTCCTGTCTCCAAATTAGTTACAACTGCATAAAAATCCACTTTTGAATTTTTAAATGTTTCATAATCTAATGGGTCTAATTCATTTACTATTCTATTGAAACAAAAATCTTCGTTCATTATATTTCCTGTTGTTAGATATGAATATAACCCCATATAATCTTTATTTTTAGCATATTTTTTACTATATCTTAAGCCTCTTCCTATTTGTTTTGATTTATAATTAATTCCAAATAAAGCTCCTGCTGAGACACCTACAATTCCATCTATTTTTATATTATTTTCTAAAAATACATCTATAACTCCTTCTGTATACATGCATCTCATTGCTCCGCCTTCTAGTAATAATCCTACTTTCATAATTTTCTCCATCAAAAAATATTTTTTAAACTAATCTTCTCTTGGAAGTGTTTTTATAAAAGTATCTTCTACTTTATCATTTTCATCAAAATATACGTAGAAATTATAATAATCGTGATAATAAGAATGTCCCCAATAAGATTCTTTTAGCACATTTCCTGCATCATAAACATATTGTTTTTTGTTCTCTTTATTTGTAGATTGACTATCTGGCTCTCCTAATATATTTACAACCTCTTCTGAAGATAAGCCTAGAAGACTTTGATTATCATCAATTTTTTTAATTTCTGTATATACATTATCAGGTGTTTCTGTTTTAAAACTTCCCAATATTACAAATCCATAAAGTAAAACTACTACAATTATTGCTACTTTGAGAGTTTTACTTGCTATCATTTTTGTTGTAATTGTAAAAACTATTACAGCAATTACTGCCAAAAATACTATATATGGTACAAACATTCCTAAAAATAGCAATAATAAAAATATTGTAGAAATAATAAATTCCATTTTTTCTTTCCTTTTATAAATAATACTATTTTTTACTTAAAAAATCTTATATATATAGTAATACTCATTTTATAAAAAGTAAATATTTTTACAAAATGAGCATATAATTTATCTATTTTTATATTTTAAAATTGCTCTTGAAATTTCTCTATCATTTTCTTTTATTAGAAATTCTATTTCGTTTTCTCTTTCTTTTTTATAAATTCTTAAAACTTGTCCTTCTACTGATTCATTTATATAATGAATCTCAAAATCTGTTATTTGATTTTTATCCAAAAACTCACAAGATAAAGCATTTGCAATAAGTCTTACATAAACAGCATTATTTGTATGTCTACTAAAATCAATGTCTTGTGAATATATTTTTTGTTCATATACAAAATCATCTTCTGTAAATTTTTGAATTAATTTAAAATATGGCTCTTTATCAACCGCTTCTTTAGTTTCCATATCTTGTGGATAGTGAATTGTACTTACTTTTCTAATTTTTCTTGTATCTACATCTATTGGGCAAATTTCTTGTTTTGCTCCAAATAAATACTCGCCTTTTTCATTTTTAAAAATCATTTCCATTTCTACACGAATTGGTTTAATTTTTGTTGTATAACTTTGTATAAATTATATTCCTATAAAAATACATTGTAAATAAGAGGGTATTTTTATTTTTTCCTATTTAATTCTTTACTTAAATTGCTTGTAACACTTCTTGGTCCTCTTACCGCTTTTATTCCACATTCATTTAATTTTTCAAAAGTAAATTCATTTTGTTTATATTTTTTTAGTAATTTTATTTTCATTACATTTTTTATTGAAAGATATTTATTTTTATATTTATAAGGAATATTAGTTTCTAAAACTTCGCACTTAAACATAATTGCTGAATAAGGTTTTGCAACATATAAATACACAATATCTCCATTCATAATATTATTTGATTGTTTCCAAGTAATTGTATCTGTATTATTAAAAGCATTTATTACATCATAATATTTAGGATTTGCTGGAACTATCCATTCTCCTTTAATATCAGAATTTTCAAAACTTATATTTACCAAATTCATTATTTTTTCATCTGGTAGAGTATCATCTAATATTATACTTACCCATGATTTTTTACTTAAATGATATGATGGATATATTCCCTTTTGTTTTAAGTATTTTTCCACCTCATCATCTAGTTTTACATTTAGTATTTCTATTTCACCTTTTTCTTCTGGAATAATTTTACTTTTATCAATATTCATAATTATTCCAAACCATTTACCACTTCTTTTATTTTTAAATACTCCATAATTTGGAAACTTCTCCCATAAAAACTCTGGAGTTACCTTATATTTTTCGTATATCATACCTGCTATTTTATTTGATTGTTCATATATAAAATACTCTTTTTCAAAGCAATTATCTTTTATTTCATTTAAAATTTTTATATATTCCTCTTTAACTGTATTTACAAACTCTCCAATTGCATCTTCTATACGAAAATTTGTATATTCTTCTTCCATTTCTAAATCATATACTTTACCAATAACATTTCCATTTTCATTAATATAAATATCTGCTCTAAAATTATCATTCATAAATTTTTTGGAATATTTATATACTTCTCCTTGTTTTTTAAATCCATATTTAATTAATTTCTTTCTATTTAATTTTTCTTTTTTAAATATTTTTTCTTCTATATTCATTTTAATTTCTCCAATTCTATTTTAAATAATACTAACATAAAAGAGAGTAATTATCAATATAACTACTCTCACAACTCATCTATTTTTACCTCTTTTGCATTAGAATATATTTCTTTTAATTTTGAATCTGGATAATAAATATCAAAAAATACATCCATATCATTTTTAGCTTCCATATTTTTTCTTCTTTCTAGATATCTTGTACCTGCTAATCCAGAAATAGTAATATCAAAACAAATAAATAAAACTAAAAATGTTGTTACTATTTTATAACTTTTATATTTATATAAATTATCTAATCTATCTATATATGGAAGTATAAATTTAACAAATAAGATACCTCCTGTTCCCCAGTATAAACAGTGTAACAAGCTCGTTCTTCCATTTATATTAAATGGTAAATTAGTGTAATCCCAAGATATAGTTCCAAATAATTTTTCTTGGAAATATGAAAATAAATATTCTATTATACCTCCTAATATCATTGATAATATAAATATTTTTAAATTACTTTTTGTTTCTATTTTAGAAATTACTAAATAATATGTAACAAGCCCTAAACCATACACTTGTATAAATGGTCCAATAAGTAATCCTTGTCTAGATACAAAATGTCCATTTTGTACTAAACCTACAATCATTTCTAAAATATAACCCATTACACTTCCTATTATAAATACCCAAAATATTTTTATTAGTTTATTTATTGTTTTTCTTCTTTTTATATCTTCCATATTTCTTCCTCCAAATTCATTATAGCATCTGATTCTTATGAATCTTTTTATTATTTCTTAAGCTTTTATGAATTTTTAGGTCAAAATATGTTTTACATTTTTATCCAAGAGCTATATCTAAAATCATCATTATAACAAAACCTATTGCAACTCCAATAGTTCCTATATTTGAATGTTCTCCTGATTGTGATTCTGGTATCAACTCCTCAACTACAACATAAATCATTGCACCTGCTGCAAAAGAAAGTATATATGGTAATATTGGTGTTATAACACTTGTAAGTAATATTGTTATAATTGCTCCTATTGGTTCTACAATACCAGATAAAGTTCCATAAATAAATGCTTTAGTCTTTGACATTCCTTCGTTTTTTAAAGGCATTGATATTATAGCACCTTCTGGAAAGTTTTGTATTGCTATTCCTATTGATAAAGCAAACGCTCCAGCTAAAGTTATTGTCGCGTTTTGAGCTAAGACTCCTGCAAATACAACACCAACTGCCATACCTTCTGGAATATTATGAAGTGTTACAGCTAATACCATCATTGTTGTATTTTTTAATTTTGACTTTATACCTTCTGGCTTTTTAGAATCTAAATGTAAATGTGGTATAAGACTATCTAAAATTAATAAAAATACAATTCCTAGCAAAAAGCCTATTGATGCTGGTATCCAAGGAATTTTTCCTTGTTCTTCTGCCATATCTATTGCTGGCGTTATTAGTGACCAAATAGATGCTGCTATCATTACACCTGATGCAAATCCTAACAATAATTTTTGTACTTTAAGATTTATCTTATCTCTCATTAAAAATACCATTGCTGAACCTAATGTAGTTCCCAAAAAAGGAATTAATAATCCTATTAAGATGTTTTCCATTAAATCTCTCCTATTCTATTTGGCAAATAACTATTTATTATTTGCTTCTGCTGAAAGTTCTTCTATTGATTTATTATTTGCCTGTAATAATGCTAAACTTGTCCAAGAAGAAGTTAAACCATAATCTATATAAATTAGTTGTCCTGACATATAAGAACAAATATCGCTACCAATTACTACCATTGGATATCCCATATCTTTTGGTTCAGCTGGATATCCATTCCAACTTTTTAAGAAGATATTTGAAATCATTTCTTCTCCTTCTTTTACATCACCATTTGGACTTGTAGATTTATTAAAATCTTCTGTTAAACCAGTTGTTGTATCTCCTGGGTTAATTGCATTTATTCTTATTTTCTTATTTATAAATTCAGGTGACATACATTTATAAGTTACATATGACTCTAAGCATTGTTTTGCGAAAACATAAGCACTTTTTATTAAATCTGGATGTTTATCATACCATTCCATTGCATCTTCCCATGTAGGTAAATTAATAAGTTCTACTGCTTTATTATAAACTTGTTGCCATCCAAATCCACCAACAGATGAAATATATGTAACTGAACCATGTTCTGATATTCTATCTAGTAATTTTTCAGTCATATATTTTTGACTATAGAAATTTACTTTTTGTACTAATAATTCTTTTCCAGGAAAAGCTGCAATTCCATGGCATAGGAATAATGCATCAATTTTTTCAGGTAATTCTTCTATTACTTTATCTATTTCTTCTTTTTTACTCATATCTGCCTGAAATGCTTTTGTTACTGGTAAATCTATTTTGTTAATATCTATTGCATACACTTTTGCTCCTAATTCTAATAATAATTCAGTAGCTGATTTACTCATTCCTGAAGCAGAACCTGTAATGACTACTGTTTTCCCCTCATACCCAAATAATTTTTTTAAATCCATATAAAACCTCCTTCTTGGCAATTAATTTGCCATATAATTTTATATTCATATAATATCACTTTACTTTTAAAAATTCAATTAAAAAAGTCAATAGCTTATAAATTACTATTGACCTTATTTTTTATTTAATATATTCATATTGTGATAAATCTGGCTTTGCAACATCCTCATCTGTTACTTCTCCAAATTCATATTCTACATTTCTAATTTGCTTATTATCTTCAAATACTGCTAACAATAATCCAGTTTCTCTGTCAATATATTCCTTTTGCTCTCCTATACTTAATACATAACAATCTTTATTATCATACTTACCCGTTCCTATCCATAAATTTGGTGTTACAGACATCAAAAATCTTGTATTATTATCATTTGTTCCTAGACTTGATGATGGTAAATCTGATACTAATCCACCTTCATAATTTGCATATTTTTTTATAGGCTCATTATAATATACATATCCTTCCCCAGTACTTGCATCTTTCCAAAATGTTAAGTTTCCTTCTCCATTTTTTTGCCTAACATTCATTTTCAAAATATTTCCTTTTCTATATACATTCATTATTGTACTTTCTGAATCTGAATAATAATGCCAATTATCCTTAAGTTCTGATTGGTTATATATTTCATCTATATTATATAACATTCTCCATCTAATTCCTATGATTAGTATTATTACTAATACAATTGCAAATACTAAAAATATAAACCTTTTTAGTGTTATTCCTGTTCTATGTTTTTTATTTTCTACTTTTCTGTATGTTGAGCCATTTTTAACTTCTTTTTCCTCCATTTTATCCTCCTTATCTTTCGTTAATTATTTGTTTTTTCTCACTTGTTTCTAATTTTTTTATATCATAATAACTTACTTTTTTCAACATTTTTATAGAAAAAAAGAAAGTTACTTTTATAACTTTCTTTAAACTGTTATTTAAAATTCAAATGATTTAGCACATTTTTCTACATATTCCATAATGTTTTGTTTATTATCTATTGTCTTGTTGCATTTGCCACATTTTATACAAGCTGATGCTTTTGGATTTTTACTAATTATATTATTATAATAAACCATAGCATTTGTATAGCAATCCATTTTATAATGTTCATTATATAACTTCATATATGTTGATATTGGTATATTTTGAGGACATACTTCATCACATTTTTCTAATCCTTCTAAATCTATGCAAACTTTTTTATTTATAACATCTGCAACTTTTTGAACTAATTCTTTCTCTTTATCATTCATAGGTACAAAGTCTTTCATAAATGATGTATTATCATTTACTTGCTCTATACTACTCATTCCTGATAATACCATAAATACATCATCCAAACTTGCTGCCCATCTAATAGCCCAAGAAGCATTTGATGCATTTTTATTATATTCTTTATAAATTTTTTCTGCTTCTTCAGGTAAATTTACAAGTCCTCCACCTTTTACTGGTTCCATTACTACTATGTGTCAAAATAGGTAAATCCTTCTTCTATAAATTTATCTATCATTTTAGTCATTTTCTCTTTATCTATTGATTCAGTATTTTTTTCATCTAATAATGGCATTCTCATACATCCAAATCCTAATTTTTTAACCATACTAATTACCTCCATTTTTTTATTATATACAAAAATCATTAATTTTCAACTTTTCATTTTCTTTAATAAAATTCATATAGCTTGTCTTTATAAAACTTCCTCTATAATTAAATATTTTTGCTCTTATTTTGTTTTTTGACTTAACTTCTGCTATATTTTTATTAATAGTTATTTTTGTATTTAGTAATTCTATTCCATAATATTTTATATTTTCTTTTTTTATATCTTCTATCCATTCACTTTTTAATTTACTTTCATTTAATATATTTTTTATTTTTATATTTGGAATTTCTTTTTCTAAAACTATAATATTTTTTTCAATAACAGCTTCACAAATCTTAATATATACTTTTATTATTCCTTTTTCTTCATCTGATAATCTATTTAAATAATTTTTATCTAGTATAATACCTAGCATATTGTTAAAACCATACATTTTATACCTCTATTTTTGACTATCAAAATCTGGTCCCCAACTTGCAAATTGTTCTAATTGACTATCTGTTCTATTATAATATCTAACATTTTTATTTATTTTTGCAATTTGTTCCATTTCTTCATCAGTTAATTTAAAATCAAAAATATCAAAGTTTTGTTTAATATGTTCAGGGTTTTTGGTTCCAGGAATAACTATAAATCCCATTTGTGTGTGCCATCTTAGTATAATTTGTGCATTTGTTTTATTATATTTTTTAGCAAGTTTTGTAAATACATCTTCATTTATTAATTTACTATCTCCGTGTCCTAATGGATACCAAGCCATTATTTTAATATTTTCTTTATCTGTTATTCTCCTTAATTCGTCTTGTGTAAAATATGGATGTGCTTCTACTTGAATTACTTGTGGCTTTATTTCACAGTTTTCTAATAATTCTTTAATATATCTTCCTTCAAAATTTGATATTCCAATTGATTTTATTTTTCCTTCTTTATATGCTTTTTCTAATTGTTTATATCCTGCCATCCAATTTCCTGCTGGTTGATGTAAAAATAATAAATCAATATAATCTAAATCTAATCTTTCTAGTGTTTTATCAATTGCTCTTTCATCTTCATATACTGTTGGCCATAATTTTGTACTAACAAATATCTCTTCTCTTGGAACTCCTGATTTTTTTATTGCTCTTCCTACTGCTTTTTCATTCATGTATGCATTTGCTGTATCAATTAATCTATAGCCATACCTTAAAGCAAATTCAACTGATTTTTCCGCATTATCTGAGTCTATCATAAATGTCCCAATTCCTACATTTGGAATCTCAACCTCATTATTTAATTTTAATTTTTCCATATTTATTACCTCCGTTTTTATTTGACATTATTATATTTAAATTTATTTTTTTAACAACATCATTTTTCTTCTAGTAGTTTCTTATTACACATATTTTTTAAAAATGTAGATTTATTTTATCTACATACGTTGATTATTATCCTTCCTTGTAATATAATTCATTTAATATTTTTTTGAAAGAGTGATTGTATGAACGATAAAATTGATTTAAGAGTTTTAAAAACAGAAGAATCTATAAAAAATACTTTTAAAAATATGATTATAGAAATGCCTTATGAAAAAATTACAATTAAAGAATTATGTGAAAGAGCTTTAATTAATAGAAAAACTTTTTATTTACACTATTCTTCAATTGATGATTTATTAGAAGAAATTCAAGAAGAAATTGCGGAAGAATATTTTGATAGAATAAAAGATTTTGACCATATTAAAGAAGTAGATAAAATTATAAAGACTTTCTTCCTTTTTTCGGAAGAAAAAGGCCTTTTTTATGAAAAAATTAATTGTAATTCTAATTACAATTATATTCAACAACAAACAAGTAATAAACTCTCTATAAAATCACAAGATAACTTGCAAAGTATTAGAAAATTCGATTTAGAAAAACAAAATATAATCTTATCTTTTGTTAATTCTGCAACTTTAGGTATTTATAGACAATGGATTAAAGATGGTAAAAAAATTCCAGTTGAAGAAATTATTGATATAGCAACTACTCTTATAAAAACTGGTTTAGATAAATATATGAAGGAAAATTAATAATTTGCATTTTCAGCTATATCCTTGTATAATATATTATGGTGTGTTATGAGAAAATGAAAATGAGAAATTCAATTATGAATTTCTTATTTTCATTTTCGTAACTATATAGATGATGATAGTAGACCTATCGTAATCGCTATACAGGTGGGGGTTACAAACCACCCTAAGGTGCTGTATTCAAAAGGTATGGTATTGAGCGTTAGGGAAAAACCAATGATAAAATTGGAAGGTGTGTGCTAAGGAGATGAATGACCATATGAACCACTTACAAAAGTGTCGTTATATTAAAAGTTCCATCAAAACTGAAACCTCATAATATTTCAGGACAAAGTCTATCGGATACCTGTTTACTGGATAGACGGTGGACGGCACAAAGGTGGCATGAACTTAGCATGGGCGTCTATATGGAACATAAGAACCTACGGACTAATGTTAAGGGAGAAAGTCAAGTGGATAAAATCATAAGACCAAGAGTACCAATGTAGTCATAGGGGCAGACTAAGTCGTAGTAGTGATGAAGTTCTTGTAATGGGAATGGAGCAAAGGACTTAGAATTATCAGTTTAAGAAGTAGGTCAACTTGAAAAAGGAGGAACTTATGGAAGAAACAAAACCATACAAAATTCCAAAACAGATAGTGAAAATAGCATTTGAAAGAGTAAAAGCTAATAAAGGAACATATGGAATAGATGAACAAAGTATAGCAGATTTTGAAAGAAATTTGAAAAATAATTTGTATAAAATCTGGAATAGAATGTCATCTGGAACATATTTTCCAAAACCAGTAAAGGCAGTGGCAATACCAAAGAAGAATGGTGGAACAAGAATATTAGGAATACCAACAGTAGAAGATAGAGTAGCACAAATGGCGGCAAAGATATATTTTGAGCCAAAAGTAGAGAAAATATTTCATGAAGACTCGTATGGATATAGATCAAATAAATCAGCATTAGATGCAGTTGGAACACTAAGAGAAAGATGCTGGAAAAAGGATTGGGTAATTGATTTTGACATTAAAGGGTTATTTGATAATATAAGACATGATTACCTAATAGAGATGGTCAAAAGACATACAAGTGAGCAATGGATAGTACTCTATGTTGAGAGATGGCTAAAAACACCATTCAAAATGCAAGATGGAACAATAGTAGAAAGAGTAGCAGGTACTCCACAAGGTGGAGTTATAAGTCCTGTACTAGCAAATTTATATATGCATTATGTATTTGATGACTTTATGAAAAGAGAGTATCCCAATATACAGTGGGTACGCTATGCAGATGATGGAGCTTTAAATTGTGTTTCTATTAAACAAGCAAAATATATAATAAGAATATTGGAAAGAAGATTTAAAATATTTGGGTTAGAGTTAAATCTATCAAAAACAAAAATTGTATATTGCAAAGATGATGACAGAAAAGGTGATTATGAAAATACAAATTTTAAATTTCTTGGATATACATTTAGAAGAAGACCTGTAAGAACAAAAACAGGAAGAATATTTTTGGGATTCTTACCAGCAATAAGTAATGAAGCACAAAAAGAAATAAGAAGAGAAGCAAGGAAATGGAGATTACAAGGAAAAGTAAATATGAGCTTACAAGAAATAGCTAAAATTATAAATCCCAAAATACAAGGATGGATAAATTATTATGCACATTTCTATAAATCAGAAATATATAAAGTATTAAAATATATTAATAGATGCATAGTAAAATGGGTTAGAAAGAAATACAAAATGAGAACAATAGGAAAAGCGATAAAATGGTTGTATAGAGTAGCAAAAACAAATAAAGAAATGTTTGTACACTGGAGAATTGGAATTACAAGTGTGGCACGATAATTGGGAGCCGTGTGAAGGGAGACTTTCACGCACGGTTCTGAGAGAAGCTCAGGGGGAAGTTCCCTGGGCTTACTTACTTAATGTAAACCTTATATTTAGGAAGGTGACTAAATGCCAATATGTAATTAAGATTATGTTTAAGGAAACATTTTAAAGAGAAAGGACCAAAAATGAAGCATCGTTATGCTGTTAAAATCGAAAAAGGCTTTAACATTTGGGATGCTTGGATTACAACTGATGTTATATTATATAGGTTATCCAAAAACGGTAAGAAATGGAAGCCGATAGACTATTGGTCCTATGATGCTCTAATTAGTCGTAGACTTTCTGAGTGGCGTGCTGAAAATAAAGCAAAGCATCTCATTCGGACATATAAAGCCTGTTGGATTTAACTTAATATAGCATAATCTTAAAACAAGCCAGGTAATTCTGGCTTGTTCTTTTTTATTTATTTAATTCACGTTTTTCTGTTATTATAAATGTTGTTCTTCTCTTTTTTATATACCATTTTCCATTTACTTTAGCATATTCATCTTTATATCTTACGCTATTTACTGTTACAACATCTTTTCCGTTTTCTTCATTTACAAGTGTTGCTTGGCAATAAGATATACCTTTTGCAGTATCACCATTTATTTCTACTGTTTGTTGACCATTAATATGGTATACAGATTTACAAGGGTCTATTGTTGCTGCAAATGCCTTGCTTAATTCTTCTCTTCCTTTTATATTTTGTAATTCTCCATCAAGACCCATTTGGAATTCTAACATTCCATCTTCTAAGAATAAATCTCCTTGTTCTTTTGCTTTCTTTTCATCTGCTAAGTTTGCAAATACATCTACTAATTCTCTTAATTTTATTCTATCTTCTATTTCTTCATTACTCATAATAAATTCCTCCCTTATTTTTTTAATTACTTTTGCTGGATTTCCTCCAACTATTGTATGTGGCTCTACATCTTTTGTTACAACTGCCCCACCTGCTACAACTGCACCTTCTCCTACTGTAACTCCTGGAAGTATTATTGCTCTTGCTCCTATCCAAGCTCCTTTTTTTATTAATATAGGTTTACATTTTAGTATATTTAAATTTTTCAAATTATGATTTGCTGTCATTAATGCAACTTCTGGTCCCATCATTACATTATCTTCTATTGTAATTCCTCCAGAACTCATACAATCTAATGAATGATTAATAAAAACATGCTCTCCAATAGTTATACATTTTGCTCTATCAATATCAAATGGTGGTGTTATATATGAAGTTTTAGGTAACCTTCCTTCAAATAACTCATCTAATACTTTTCTTATTTCATCAGAATATGGTTCTAAATTATTTGCTTTGAAACATAATTTTCTTGACCTTTGCATTTCTTTAAATGCTTCTCCCATATATTCTTTGTCATTTACCATATCAATTTCTTCACCATTTTTCATTCTATCAAATACGCCCATTTCAAACCTCCTATTCTTTTTTCAATTAACTTATAATATATTTTTTTCATTCCCACAACATCATTTAATTTTAAATATTGCTTATGCCACATTTTTAATTAAAATGTGTAAAAACAAGAAAAAAGCAGACTTAATCTGCTTTAATATGTTTTCTATATTTATTCTTTTAATATCTCACAAATAACATCTTTTATATCATTATATACTTTTATTGTTCTATTTTCTATATTTAAAAAAGTATCACAGTTATCTTTATTAAATCTTACTAAATACCAATTTTTATTTTTATATGTCATTTGTTCAAATGGAAATCTTATAATTCCTGGTGTATTAAATCCTATTCCAAATTCTAATAATAAAGTTTTCCTATCTTTTGCTTTATCTAAAAATTCCCCATACTTCTTATCTTGCTTATACCAATTATCATCTTGGACAAAATTAGCATCTACTCTTAAATTAACTTCCATTTTTTCTCCACAGACAGGACATTTTGGTACAAGTTCTGTTGGAATTTTACAATCTTTTGTTTTCTTTAACATTTCTTTAACCATATCAGTTGCATCATATAATTTATTGTGACAAGCATTTTTACATTGAATGTATCTATAACTTCCTTGAGTCGCAAATACTTTTTCCTTGTCAAAACCTGCTTTATAAAATTGTTCATCTACATTAGTAGTAATTACAAAATACTCTTTATTTTTAACTAACTCTAATATATCTTTATAAAGTTTTGTAGCTTCCATACCAATATCATTTACATACATATGCCTTGCCCAATAAGCCCATTTTTCTTCTTCTGTTTCAAAATCATAAAATCCTGAAGTATACATATCTGTAAAATGATATTTTTCTATAAAATCTTCAAAATTATCATAAAATCTTTTTCCATCATATTCAATCCCTGCAGAAGTAGATAAACCTGCTCCTGCACCAATTAAAATATAATCTGATTCATCTATTAATTTTTTTATTTTATTTAATGTTTCGTTCATATATTTCGTAATCCTCCTTGCTATATACATTAAATACAATTTTATCAAAAGAATTCTTATATTCATTTAAAAAATCATCTACTGTTTTAATTGCAATTTTACTTGCAAGGTCTTTTGGGAAACAAAATTCTCCTGTTGATATACAAGGAAATACAATAGTTTTTATATTATTTTCTATTGCTAATTTTAAAGAATTTATATAACATAAAGCTAATAAATTTTCCTTTTCCTTTGTAACTTGATTATAGATAATTGGTCCTACTGTATGAATTACATATTTAGAAGGTAAATTATATCCTTTTGTAATAATTGCTTACCAGTTTTTAAATTATAATCTTTTTTCTTCATTATTTCATTACATTCAAGCCTTAAACCGACCCCTGCAAAAGTATTTATTTGATTATCAATACACTTATGACAAGGAATAAAACATCCTAAGCCTCGTGAATTTGCTGCATTAACAATAGAATCTATTTCCAATTTTGTAATATCTCCTTGCCATAAACATATCTTATCTTTATTTTGTAAATTAGATTCTTTAATAGTTTCTATATCATCTACTTTTGTAACATTTTTCTTTTTTAATTCTTCTTGTAAAAATTCATTTTCTATTTTTATGTATTTTTCATCTATTGGTTTTGCTTCTCTAATATTACATAAAGAACGATATAATTTCTTTTTTTCATCTTCATTTTCTGGTAATTTTTCTATTTTTATTTCTTTATTTTCTTTTAATAAATAATCAATTAAAAAATCTAATTTTTCCATATCAAAAACTCCTTTAATTAATTTTCTGGAAAGAAATAACTAGCTGTCATATCTAAATAATTTAATCCACTATAATTTGGATATTCTTTTTTTACTTCTTCTTTAAATTCATTTATATCTTCACTTTCCTTTGCTATTTTCTTTATGTTTTCAAGATAATCTATTTTAGTTTTAACATCGTCTAAGTTTTCTGGTGTATAATGACTAGAAAGTATTAAAGTATAACCTTTTTCTATATATCTTTTTAATTGTTCTATAATTACATTTACGTGGTCTTCTCCTGCTACTATTGAATGACAGTCATGCCCTAACATATGTGTATATACACAGTTTATTTGTGGAAATTCTATTTTTATATTTTCTTCATGATAAGTAATATTTAATTCAAATCCACCTATATTTACTTTATTATCTTTTAAAATATCTGTTATTTTATGATATTCTTTAGCAAAAGCTCCTCCAAAAGATGTTTCAAAACCTGTTACTAAATTATTAATTGTTCCTTCTTTCATTGATTTTATTGTACCTTCTGAAGCATATCCTTTTACATCTTTAAATATTGTTCCTCCATTTGGATGGTCTGAAAATACTTTTCCCACAATATTTTTATTTAATCCTTTTACATATTCTTCAAATTCATTTAAGTTATCATAAAATGCTGGAAATTCAACTAATAATACATTATCCTTATTTTCCTAAAATATAACTTTCATCATACATTAAATCATTTGTTTGATATGCGTGTAATTTAATCTCTCCAAAATCATATATATCTACAAATCCTTTTTTCAAATTAATTTTTTTACTATCCATCTTAATCTTCTCCTTTATAATTAATTATTTTGAAAATTTGTAGCTACGTTTTTCAATTTCTGTAATTATTTTAATTCCATTTTTTACTATTGTAAAGTAGGCACTTTTTTGTTACATAGTTTCTTTAAGGTAACTTTTATCTATTTTACTTGACTTTAGAAAATAAAATTTTTTCTAACATACATCTTTTTATATACAAATATCCAATATGATACTATTATCTATTTATATATGTTCTACTATTTACTTTATTTTCTATCTTTGATATAATTTACTTATATTTAGGAGATGATACTATGAAAAAAGAATTACCCTCTTGTCCTGTTGAAATTACAATGAGTTTAATTGGAGATAAATGGAAAGTTTTAATTGTTAGAGATTTGCTTACAGGAACTAAAAGATTCGGTGAACTAAAAAAATCTGTAACTGGTATTAGCCAGAAAGTTTTAACAAGTAATTTAAGACAAATGGAAGCTTCTGGCTTAGTTAAAAGGAAAGTTTATGCAGAAGTCCCACCAAGAGTAGAATATTCTTTAACAAAAACAGGTCTTAGTTTAAAACCAATACTAGATTCTATGGTTAAATGGGGAAATGAATATAGAGAAAAACAAAAATGATATTTTGATATTCAATTATAAAAGCGTTATTTTAGATAATTTTACTGATTTTTCTTGACTTTATTATTATAAATAGATTATAATAAATATAGGAAATGACAATCCACAAACGTGGTTTTGCCGAAATAGATTAAAAACTCACATCTAATTCGTCAAATTTACAGATGTGAGTTTTTTTATTTATGTAGTTGCTCATCAACCCAGTTCTTGTAAAGAACTGCTGCCAAGGCAACGTTCAATGTTAAAGATAACATTATGGCTATTATAAAAAATAGTACTACTTTAACCATAAACATCACCACCCTTCCTACGAAAAATCGTAAAAATCGGTGGCAAAACCACATCTGCTTATTATCATTTCCCATGCCAATTATTCTACATTATTTTTTTAATATTGTCTATATATTTTATTAAATTTATAAATATATTTTAACTCTGTAAGACAAATTAATACTTTTGTTTCCAATATAATCTGTTATATATTCTTTAAAAGCTATCAGAAATTTAGATTTTTCAATGTTTTGCTCATTCTAATTCATTTTCCAAAAAGCCAAAAACTTGATTTTGGGAAATGCTTATATATATTAATTGTTTTTTATTTGTCTATTTTTAGCACTTTATATAAAAACTTTATTGCCTCATCTTGACTTAATCCATCATGTCCCTTCTTTTCTTCATAATGTAAAATAATTTCAATATTATTGTATTCTGTTACATCTTTCATTTTTTCGATTTTCTCTAAAAATGGTACTAATTGCATTGAATTATCGAGCTTAGAACATAGATTCACATGAAGATATATTTTAGGGACATAATTATGTTTTATAAAAGCATCTACAACATTAAATCTTTCTGGATATTTCAAAGCTATTCCTATATTATCAAAACAATATTCCATAACATAATCTACAGCACTAATAAAAGCCCAATTTGATACCTCTAATTGTGTATTATCTGCAACAACTGTTGCACCTTTTAGATATATTCCCATGATAATTGATAAAAATCCTCCTGCTGAAGTACCATATATTACTGTGTCTTTTAAATTTATATTCATTTTTTGAATAATTGTTTTTAAAATCAAACTACTATTTTCTAAATAATAATTTTCATTTTTTCCGACTCCCCAGCCAACAGATAAATCATTTACATATAATGTTGGGTCCATACAAAAAACTGATGATGTTTTTATAATATTTGCCCAACTATGCCTTTGAAATACTGGTACTTTTACATTTCCTCCTGCTATTGCACCATTATTAAAAACAATTAATTTATCATTATCTTTTTTACGATTTATTAAATATTCATATTTTACATTATCTTTTTTTACTTCTAAAATATAAAGTAAATCTTCCTTAATTTTATATTTTTCTAAATCATAATAATCAATTTTTTCTACTGGATATGGTAATTTCTTCATTTTTATTTTTCCTTCTGCTTTATTTATAGTATCATCAATTACCTCTACTGTTCTTTCTAATTCTGTTTTAATATCAAATTCATTTCCAATATTAAAATGTTTTTTCTCTTTGCATTTATCATTTTCTTCCATATATTTTAATAGTACATTTGCTAATTCTTTTTCATCATTATCTATAATAGTTCCACAATTATATTTTTCAATCAATTCTTTTGCAATTCCAACTTTTGTAGATATAATTGGTGTATCTAATATAACACTTTCAGCTAATGCTAAACTAAAACCTTCACTTAAAGAAGTTAATACTGTCGCTATACTATTTTTTTATATGGGTATGGATTATCTTTAAATCCTAATATTTTTACATTTTCTTCTAAATCATTTTGTTTAATATATTCTTCTAGTTTTTTTCTATCTTCTCCATCCCCTAATAAATAAATTTTAAAATCATCTCTATATTTTTTTGCTATTTTAGCTGCTTTTAATAAAAGAATTTGATTTTTATTATTATCTAATCTTCCAAGTGTAGTAAATAAATGTCCTTTTGGTAATATTATTTTTTCACAGCTTAATTTTTTTATTTTATTGGTATCTACTGAATTTGGTATTTCTATTATATTTTTTGTTATTCCAAAATTATCCTTTAATGATTTCTTCACAACGTCTGATATAACTACAATATTATCAAATGTTTTAAATACATTTTTTTGCATATTATATTCTTGCTTTACGCCTGAATATTCAACAGTAGTAGGACTAAGTTTGTTGTAATTTAATTCACTCATATCTCCTCGTATCCATACTACTTTTGGCGTATTATTCATATATGATGCAAAATATGATGGTGCATTATGATTACAAGCAATTACACAATCATATTTATTTTTTATCATTTTATTAAATTTTAACGGACTAGCAAGTATTGAATAATAGTAATCCATATCTTTCTTTTCATCACGATTTTCTTTTGTATAATCTATCAAAGGGTCTAAAACTTTTATATCATCATTTAAAATGTTACTTTTAGAATTTTTAAATAATGGAAGTACATCTACCTAATATTTACTTTTATCCATTCTATTTAATATATCTGCCAAAGATTTTTCTGTTCCATATCCATGTGAAATACTCCATGTTATAAATAATAATTTTTTCATAATCTAACCTACTTTCTCTTTTATAATATGAGAAAGTTATTATTTATGTTTCTTTTGTATTTTCTATCATGTTTATATTTTTAAATTTTTTTAAATACTAATATTGCCTTTGCTGTTCCTGTAATTGACATAGTAATTAATTCATAACTATTTTGTAACATTTCGTTTGCTTTTTCTTCTACTTTTTTTGCCATATCTTCCGCTTTTGGTGAATATTCTACAACCACAGTTTTATACATTTTTCCACCTCCATATCTCTTTGTAATTTGTAGGGATGATTATATAATAATAAATTACAGGTATTTTTTGAACTACCTGTATACAATTATCTCTCATAATCATCCATTTCTTTTTGACTTTTAAAATTTGTTCTTATAATGTAATTTAAATCTTCTATTGCTTTATCTATATTCATCATTCCATTTCCAATAGGATAATAGACAGGATATACGTTATAATTCTTTCCTGCAATATTTCTTGGAAAACATTGCTTCCTGCATTGTGATACTGATATATTTTTATTTAATAAAATAGAGCTAACTTGGTTTCCAAGAGTTATAATTATCTTAGGATTAATTATTTCAATTTCCTTGCATAATAAATCAAGATATTGACTGTAAACTGAACATCATCATATACTAAGTCAGCAAAGTTTTCATCCCATTCCTGTGGTTTCCTTTTTTGAATTTTCTCATATATTCTTTCGTCAAGTAATCCAATTCTATAAAATAATTTCCATATATTTTTAGTTCCTATCCATGGTGAGCTTCTACCTTTCCAATTAGAGCTAATGCAATATTCCTTCTAGTTGGATTTATAAACACAAAACAAATATCCGGATTATTTGTACAACCACCATTATATATAGATGTTAATTCTTTAGCTCCGTATTCTTGTTGTAATTTATCATATTCTGGATTCAAATCACTTATTTTCATTCTTTAGCCACCTTTTATTTTTTGTCCATTTTAATTGGTACTTTATTTTTTATGTATTGGCTCTCCACATATTCATTAGTTACAGGAAACATGTTTTGTATTAAGAATGCACTATATGTATTGGCAACATTACCAAAGACTATAGTATCAACAGATGGTCTCTTGCCTAAATTTATCTGTTTTTGAATTTTATTATTATAAATTTTTTGATATTTTTCTATTTTTGTACTAACTGGAATAAACCATATAATATTATCATATTTTTTACTTCTAAAACAAAAATAACACGGTCTTTTATTTCCATTTTCTTTATTTTTCATTAATTCTTTATCATCTATAATTTCAAAAAATTTATCTTTTATGAAATAAAAATATCCTATATTTATTTGCACCTTTTATTGCTCCTTTATAATATTTAAGGCTTACCATTTCTGGCAAGCCCCAATAATTTATTCACTCTCTTATTTGTTAGTCGCTTAAAGAGGTAGCGACAAACACATTTATTCACTCTCTCATTTATCAGTCGCCAAAGGGGCGGCGACAAACACATTTATTAAAAATAATGATGTTCTTAATTATTATATTCATAATAGCATGAAATATAACATATTGTCAAGAATTTTCGTTATATTTTCTTTCTATTATTGTTTATATTTTTATATTTATTTCTTTAATCTCAGCAACAAATTACTCGTATAATAAACATGTAGTCCATTATACATTTTTTAATTCTTAAATCCATTGTATAATATCTACATAGACACTGTGGATTAGTGCAAATTACTATCGCTTTGACGATTACATTAATAGACTCTAACCACAGATGTTTGTTTAATTGTTAATTAGTTAGATAACGCTTGACGTTTAATATTGAACGAGTTTACTTTCGGCAAGCATTTCGTGGAACACATTGTCTAAATATTTTGTAAAGGAGTTTTTTCTATGATTTATGTTGGAATTGATGTTGCAAAAGATAAACATGATTGTTTTGCTATGAATTCTGATGGCGAAATATTAATTGAAAAATTAACCATAGCAAACAATTTAGATGGTTTTAAAACTCTCTACAATTCTGTAATGAATTTTTCTGTTTCATTAGACAATATTAAAGTAGGGCTTGAAGCCACAGGTCATTACAGTAATAATATTCTAAACTTTCTATCCGAAAAGGGATTTAATATCTATCTTATTAATCCCTTACAAACTAATCTTTATGTAAAAGGTCAAAGCCTTAGAAAGACTAAAACAGATAAGTTAGATGCTCACATAATCGCTACAATGCTTATCTCAGATAACTTAAAACCCTACATACCAGTATCATATCATATTTCTGAATTAAAGTCACTAACTAGGCACAGATTTCGTTTAGTAAAAGAAAATTCAAAATTTAAAACATCTCTTGTAAGACTTGTGGATATTGTATTTCCAGAATTTCCGAAGATTGTATCTTCTGTAGCCCAAAAGTCTTGTTTAGCTTTACTTTATGAATTACCAAGTGCAAAAGAAATTGCTGAATGTAATCTTAAGCATTTAACACATCTTCTATCAGAAAATTCTAATCAGAAATTTGATAGAGATAAAGCTATTGAGATTAGAGATTTAGCTAAAAAATCAATAGGTCTAAATAGTAATTCCGTTTCGTTTGAGTTAAAGCAAACTATTAGCATTATTCAATTCTTACAACAACAGATTGATGATATTGAGAAAAGAATTAAAGAAATTTTAAAAGAATTAAACTCTCCTATCTTATCTATTCCAGGAATTTCTTATAAATTAGCTGGTACTATTATTGCTGAAATTGGAGATATATCAAGGTTTGATTCTCCTGCCAAACTATTGGCTTTTGCAGGACTTGATCCATCAATGTATCAGTCTGGAAAATTCTTTTCAACTCATTCTGTCATGGTAAAACGAGGCTCTAAATACTTACGTTTTGCTTTAATAAATGCTGCTAGGATGGTTTGTATGAATGATGCAACCTTTAATAATTTTAAAGCAAAGAAATTATCTGAAGGCAAACATTACAGAGTTACTCTAGGACATGTTGCAAAGAAATTAGTTCGTGTAATTTATTATTTATTAAAAACAAATAATGTGTATCAATCTGATAAAATAGCTTAATGTCAATAATTGCATAGCTTTTAAAAGCATTTTTCGAAATGCTTATTTGTGTTGCAAAAATTTATTTAAAAAAATGTCAAAAATTTTTTCTAAAAACTCTTGACATTCATATAGTTAGTCTATTTATATAATTCATATTATAAATTTTCATTAACTATCAGTCCTACTTATTATAATAGTTATATGTTCTTTTCAGCAATATTTATTGTTTTTATAAATTGAATTGCTTCATCTGCATCTTCATTAATTAATCCATAATTCATAAATGCTATATTTCTATTTGTATCATAAAATGAAATATCAGCCCAATTTTTATTTCCATCATAATAACCTATAGTTGCTTCTTTACCATTATTTAAAATTATATTTTGAGATGTTCTACCTGTACCACAAACTCCAAATGGTTCATTGTAAAAATATAACATTGCATATTGACTTTCATTATTTTTATATAATTTCAAAGCATATTTATAAAAATTACTTTCTTCATTTTGCGGAATCTCTTCATAATTCCATTCATTTGGAATATTTAATTCTATTTTGATATTATCTATTTCTTTATAATAATTTTTTCCTTCTGTTTCGTTATCTATAGTTTCAACCGGATTGGAACTAATTTCTTTAACTGTAAAATTAAGTTTTGCCCTATTTATAACACTATTTTCAATTACTTTGTATGCAACAATTATACCTATTGCTATAATTAAAACAATTAAAATCCCAATAATTATTTTTTTGTTTTTCTTCATTTCTATTTCTAATTAAACCTTTCGTTTTATAATTTTATATTAAATTTTTATTATAACTATTTGTGTTCTAACCATTTACATTCTGTTATTTTCATATTAGAAAATATAGCTTCAAAAGAAGATTCTTCAGGTGAACAAGCATAAATTCCAAATTGTATTTCATTT
The DNA here is from genome assembly GCA_944386195.1 of uncultured Clostridia bacterium. GTDB lineage: Bacteria > Bacillota > Clostridia > TANB77 > CAG-508 > CAG-269. Next base: position 578 of record CALXAD010000017.1, on the reverse strand, counting down.
GTTCCTTCATTCATATGGCAAATCCTCATTTGTTTAAAATTTATTCCATCATTTGAATATTCAATACAATAATCTGATTCTCTTCTACTTAATCTATACCACATTGATTTAATTGATGCATCTATATCTGTTGTTGCCCAATCTGAATATCCATTATTTGTAACAACACTTCCTAATCTTTGATATTTACTATTTTCATATTCGATAGATGCTTTCAACCAATTTTGGCTATTTAAATACATAACGATACCACATTGGTCAAATCTTCTTTTACTATCAAACTCTGTTTTTACAATAAAAGAAAAGTATTTTTCATTTGACTTTATTTGTAGAACTGGTGCATTATCATTTTGAAATCCATAATATGTCCTTTGACATAAGTCTGTTTTTGGGTCTGTTACAATTGTTATTTTATTCTCACTTATATTATATTTTTTGGCTTTCTAATCCATTCTAATTTATTTATATCAAAATTCATATTTTTGCCTCCGCTTTTATCTTGGTTTTGTCAAAAGTTTGCTAGTAAAAACCTTTGTAAACCTTATTTTTTCTATATAAATTATAAAAACTTGATATCC
>CALXAD010000016.1 GCA_944386195.1 uncultured Clostridia bacterium | reverse complement strand
ATGCGTAAAAATTTTTCTAAAAAATTTTAAAAAAAGTATTGACTTTAGTTAGCAAGTTTACACACTATATTATACACACTCTTGTTTAATAAAATTTTTTATATTGACAAAAACGAAATAAAAAGTATATTATAGAAATATAAAAAAGAAAGAGGTGTTTTTTATGGAAGAAGAAACAAAGCAAAACTTAGAAGAAAAACAGGAAGAAAAACAGGAAGAAAAAAATGAAAAAAAGAAAATAAATATATGTTGTTTATTAAGCTTTATATTTTCTATAGTAGGATTATTTAGATTTGGATTACCTTTAGGAATAGCTTCAATAGTACTAGGAATAATAGGAATTGTAAAATTTAAAAATGATACTGAAAAATATAGGTGGATGGGAATTGTAGGCTTATGCATAGGAATAATAGATGTAATATCTATTTTGTTTTATGTAGCAATTCTTTTTTAAATAATAAAGTAGAATAATCTGTTTATGCAGATTATTTTTTTATTGAAAAAATTTTTTCTAGATGATAAAATACAATAAAAAAGAAAAGGAGAAAAACATTGAGTAAAACAAAATGGACTAAAGAGCAAAAACAAGCAATATATGAGAAAGGACAAAATATATTAGTAGCTGCTGCGGCAGGAAGTGGAAAAACTGCAGTGTTAGTAGAAAGAATAATAGAAAAGGTTTTACATGATAATGTAGATATAGATAAATTATTAGTAGTTACATTTACAAATGCGGCAGCATCAGAAATGAGAGAAAGAGTATTAGATGCAATATATAAAAAATTAGATGAAGAACCAGATAATGAATTATTATATAGGCAAATAACATTATTAAATAAAGCAAGTATATGTACAATAGACTCATTTTGTTTAGAAGTAGTAAGAAATAACTTTTACCAATTAGAGAATTTATCTCCTAATTTTAGAATAGCAGATACGACAGAAATAGAATTATTAAAACAAGATGTAATAGAAGAAATATTTGAGAAAAAATATGAAGAAGAAGATAAAGATTTTATTAAATTAATAAATACATATACAAGTTATAGAGATGATACACCATTAAAAGAATTAGCATTAAACATATATAATTATATACAAAGTAATCCATTTCCAGAAAAGTGGTTACATGAAAAAATAGAAATGTTTAATATAAAAGACAATTTAGAAGAAGATTTTTCAAAAACAGTGTGGGGAAAAGAATTATTAAAGCAAATAGAAGATGAGGTAATTTATAGTATAAAATCATTAGAAGATATAGAAAAAAAATTATATTTAGAGCCAGAACTTGAAAAATTTTACCAAACAATAAGAGATGATATAGAAAAACTAGAAGTTTTAAAAAGAAATTTAGATAATTGGGATAAAACATATGAAATAGCTAAAGATTTAAGTTTTGTAAGATGGCCAGCTAAAAAAGTAGAATCAGAACTAAAAGAAGAAGCAAAAGGATTAAGAGATAATGTAAAGAAAAATATAAATAAAATTTTAGATGAAATATTAATATGTAATTCAAACCAAGCAAATACAGAAATATATAATATGTATGATATTTTAGTAAAATTAGAAAATTTAATAAATGAATTTGGGAATGAATTTGATAAAGCAAAAAGAGAAAGAAATATAGTAGACTTTCATGATATAGAACATTTTGCATTAAAAATACTAATAGATGAAAATGAAGAGCCAACAGAAGTTGCAAAGAAATATCAAGAAAAATATGAGGAAATTGCAATAGATGAATATCAAGATAGTAACTTAGTACAAGAATATATATTAACATCGGTATCAAATGGGAAAAATATATTTATGGTAGGAGATGTAAAACAAAGTATTTATAAATTTCGTCAAGCAATGCCAGAATTGTTTTTAAGTAAGTATAAAGGATATAAGAATAAAGAAGATAATAAAGAAGAAAAAGGCTTAAAAATCCAATTATTTAAAAACTTTAGAAGTAGAGAAAATGTATTAAAATTTACAAACTTAATATTTCAAGACATTATGAGTAACGAATTAGGAGACATAGATTATGATGAAGGGGAATACTTAAATTTAGGAGCTTCATATCCAGAAGAAAAACAAGATTTAAATACTCAAATACATATAATAGATGTAAAAGATGAAGAGGAGGAACAAGAAAATTTAGAAGAAATAGATGAAAGAATAGAAGATGTAGAATTAGAAGCAAGATTTGTAGCAAATAAAATAAAAGAGTTAAAAGAAAGTAATTTTAAAATATGGGATGGAAAAAAAGAAGAATATAGAGATATTAAATATAAGGATATAGTAATATTACTAAGGTCAACATCAAGTTTAGCACCAATTTATGAACAAGAATTATTAAATTTAGAAATACCAGTATTTTCAGATAGTTCACAAGAATATTTAGATTCAATAGAAATACAAACGATAATGTCATTATTAAAAATAATAGATAATCCAATGCAAGATATAGCATTAGTTACAGTATTAAGGTCATATATAGGAAAATTTACAGATGATGAATTAGTAAAAATACGTTTATCTGATAAATATGATAATTTTTATACATGTATGCAAAAAGCCTTAGTAGATGTAGATAAAAATTTAAAAGAAAAAATAGAAAATTTCTTTAATATGTTAGATGGCTGGAGAAAAGAACAAGAGTATTTATCACTTGATGAATTAATTTGGAAGTTATATACAGATACAGGTTTCTATAATTATGTAGGTTTAATGCCAAATGGAGATTTAAGACAAGCTAATTTAAAAATGTTATTTCAAAAAGCAAAACAATATGAAGATGCAAATTTTAAAGGGTTATATAATTTTATTAATTTTATAGATAAATTAAAATTATCAAGTGGAGATATGAATTCAGCTAAGATAATAGGAGAAAATGATGATGTTGTAAGAATAATGAGTATTCATAAAAGTAAAGGACTAGAATTTCCAGTAGTATTTTTATCAAGTGTTGGAAAACAATTTAACTTAACAGACTTAAATAAAAACGTATTATTACATCAAGAAATGGGAATAGGGGTAAAATATATAGATTATGATAAACAAATTCAATATGATACACTAAATAAATCAGCAATAAAAAATAAGATATTATTAGAAACATTATCAGAAGAAATGAGAGTTTTATATGTTGCATTAACAAGAGCAAAAGAAAAATTATATATAACAGGAATATCTAAAGATTATGAAAAAGAATTAGAGAAAATAAAATCAAATGTGGAGAGATATCCAAAAGAAAACGGAAAAATCAATTCTATATTATTAAAAAAATATAAAAGATATTTAGATTGGATATTATTAGTATATAATTATGAAAATAAAGAAACTATAGGAAAAAGTAATATTGAACTAGAAGTACATAAAAAACAAGAGCTATTACATAGTTTTAACAAGGTAGATACAAAAAAAATAGATGTAATAAAAGAACTAGAAAAAGTAGAAATAAATAAAGAAAAACTTAAAAAACTAGAAGAATTATTAAATTATGAATATCCAAATAAAATAGATATAATAATACCAACAAAAACAGCAGTTACTACATTAAAAGATTTAAAAAGTAATAATATAGTAGAGGAAAATAGAACATTAGAAAAGCCAAAATTCTTAAATGAAACAAAAGAAGAAATAATTACACCAAGTAAAAGAGGAACGATTATGCATCTATGTATGCAACATTTAGATGAAAAAGTAAATTATGATTTAGAAAAAGTACAAAATTTAATAGAGGAGTTAAGAGCAAAAGAAATAATAACTACAAAAGAAGCGGAAAGTATTAATAAAAACAAAATATTAGAATTTACAAAATCAAAAATATGGAATGAATTAAAAGAGGCAAAAGAAATACAAAGAGAGAAACCTTTCTATATAAATGTACCAGCTAATACAATTTATGAAGAAAAAACAAACGAAAATATATTAGTACAAGGTATAATTGATTTATATTATATAGATAAAAATAATGATTTAAATCTAGTTGATTATAAAACTGACTATGTAGAAAAAGGTAATGAAAATAGTCTAATTGCAAAATATAAAAATCAATTGGAGTTATATAAAAAAGCATTAGAAGAAAGTTTGAAAAAAGAAGTTAAAAATACATATATATATTCAGTATATTTAAATAAAGAAATAAAATTATAATACAATATAAAATTGGTGAATATTAAACGAAAACACTAAAAGTGTTGAAAAATAGCTAAAAATTTGATATAATATAAGTACTTTATAAAAAAGGATGGAAAAATTATGGATAGATTAAAAACATTTTTAATATATGCTTTAATAGTTGTTGGTTTTATTGTATTTTCTGAATTTCTAATTAATGTGAGTTTAAATGCATCATATAAAGATATAGAAAGAAGAGATACAACATCACAAGTAGAAATATCACAAGCACAGGCAACACTAGTAAATGGAAGAATAAAAGGAACAATTAAAGATTCTGAAGAAGATAATTTAACTGGTAAATATGTAGAAGTTGATTTATATTCTGAAAGAGATAATATGGTAGGTAAAAAATATATACCAATAGAAACAACAGATGTAAATCAAACACAAGATTTTAGTATGCATTTTGAATTACAAGATGTAACTTCATATTCAATTGCAATTGTAGATGAAAGAGAAGGAGAAGAAATTGATTTAATACCAGATGATTTAACAAGAAGAGAAATAATAGTAGCAACAATACTTACATTATTAATAGTTTGGTAGCTATTATTTGATGTTCAATTAAGATAAAAGAACCCACTCTAAATAAAAGAGTGGGTATTTTAATTGTTTTTATATAATAGGAAAGTAAAACAAATTGTTTTAAAACTAAATAAAACAATAAATTTTATTAAAAGCACTTACGAAAATTTATTCTATGTGATATAAATATGGAAAGTGAATGGAGGTGAAGATTTGAAACTAACATTTACATTTGATATAACGATAAATGAAACGCAAGAAAAAATAATAAAAGAGATAAATAAAGAAATAGATAGACTAAAAAGAATACAAATGAAAATATTAGAAACTATTTAAAACCAATAGTGGAAAGATAATAAATGCAGATGTAAATGGAAGTTTAAACATCTTAAGAAAATATATAAAAGAAATCTTTAGTCCAAACCTAGAAATAGCGACATACCCACCGAGAACAACGACCGTTAAAGAAAAGGGTTGCCTAAGAAAACTTAAGTGGAAGCTTAAAAACAACATCTTTATAAAAATTGCTACTAATTTTAAATTAGTAGCAAGAGTGAAAATTTTAATTTTCACATTTGTTCGGATTTACATATAAAGTAGAATAATTAGTATAAATAACCATACCAGGTTTTGCGCCTTTAGGCTTTTTTACATATCTTACTTCACAAGTATCAACAGGAACATTTGAAGAAAATCTAGCTTTACTATGATAAGCAGTAATTTCAGCACATTTTGTTAAAATATCAGGTGAAGGAGTTTTACCATTTATAAATAATACTGCATGGCTACCATGGATATCTTTTGTATGAAACCATATATCATTTTTATGTGCATATTTTAAACTTAAATAGTCATTTTCTTTATTATTTCTGCCGACTAAAAGTGTAAAACCATCTATTGTATATTTTAATGGATTAAAATTAGTGTTTTTATTTTTAGTTAAATTTGATTTTTTTACTTTATTAATTTTTTTTGATTTTAAATCCTTGGTTTTTTCCTTAAAAATATCATTTTCGGAAATTTCTTCTAATATTTCAGCAATTTCTTCTAAAGAAGATGCAGATTCTAATTCATATACAACACTTTCAATATAATCTAGTTCTTTTAGAGTATCTTTCTTTTGAATAGTAACAACTTCTAAAGCATTTTTCAATTTACGATACTTTTTGAAAAATCTTTTAGCATTTACACTAGGAAGATATCTAGAATCAAGAGGTATTGTAATTATTTTATTATTGTCATAATAATTTTCAAGTTCTAATTTATCTACATTTTTATTTGGAATACGGTATAAATTAGAAGTGATTAATTCACCATATAGTCTATAGTTTTCCATGTTTTCACATTCTTTTAGTTTTTCATTAATATGTGAAAGCCTTTTATTGTATTTCTTTAAAGTAGCAAGTATTAATTTTAAAACATTATTACGATTTGTTTTTAATTCTTCATCATGTTCCTTTTTATAATAAAAATCATCAAGTGCAAAGTTAATAGAAAAGTTTTCTTTATTATCATTATCAGGTACTAGAAAATAATCTCTATTAGTTATTTCAAGTTTTAATTTTAAAGAATCTATTCTAAAAATAATATCTCTTATATAATTATATATATCTTCTAAGTTATTTGTATTATATTTTGAAATAAAAGAAGATATAAATTGCTTACTAATACCATTAAATTTGTTGCTAATTGACTTTGCATATAAAGAACTATCAGTTTCATTAATTATATTTTTAAAATCTTCAAAATTATTGCAACTTAAAAAATCTAATTTATCAGTTTTAGGATAAACATATTTAATATGAGGTATAGTTATATGTGTAGCATTTTCATTATTAATATGTCTTAAACAATCTATAATGATATTTTCATCATCTAATAAAATAACATTACAGTGTTTTCCCATAAGTTCTATAATTAATTTTTTACTAATGATATCATCAATATCATCAAACCCCTCAAATTCAATTGTTATAATTCTTTCTAAAGAATTAGTAATAATATTTTTAATACGTAATCCAATTAAATGTTTTCTAAGAACCATACAAAAATTAGGAGCAACACCTCTATTAGATTTAGGATGTGTTGTTAAATTTATTCTATAATTTTGTGGGTTAGTACAAATATTTAATGCATAATTACACTTATTTAAATAAAGTCCTAAAATAATATTATTTGAATTAGGCTCATAAATTTTATCAATTCTTGCTCCAGAAAGTAAACTTAATTCTTTTGCAATTGTTTTTGTCATAATTCCATCAAATGCCATAATAAAATTCCTTTCTTTAAAAACTCCTATAATTATATACCAAAAAAGTTAAAAAGTCTATTGCTAATAAAACTTTAAAAGTATATAATGTAAAAAACTAAAGGGGGAAGGCAATGGAAAAAATAGAAAATCTAACTTTGGAAGAAAAAGTTGGACAAATGTTTATGGTTGGGTTAGGAAATAAAGATTATCTAAAAAATATAGAAAATCTTATTATAAAATATAAGATATGTGGAGTATTGCTATATAAAAAGGATTATAAAGACTACAAAGAGTTAAATAACTTAGTTAATAAATTAAGAGAAATAGGAAGTAAAAATAAAATTCCTCTATTTATAGCAATTGACCAAGAAGGCGGAAGAGTAAATAGAATGCCAAATGACTTTAAAAACCTCCCTTCAGCATATAAACTTGCTTCTTTTGATAAGGAAAATCTTGTAGATAAAGCAAGTGACATAACAGGAAAAATGCTAGAAAAGACAGGATTTAATTTGAATTTTGCCCCTGTTTTAGATATAAAAAGATTCGAAAACACGCAAGCAATAGGAGATAGAGCATTTAGTGAAGATTTTAATGTAGTTACAGAATGTGGCATAGTTTATATGAATAATATGAAAAAATATAATATTGTTCCAGTAATAAAACACTATCCAGGTCATGGAGCAACAAAAAAAGATTCTCACTTTACACTTCCTACAATTGATGATTCGGATAAAAAATTAGAAAAGGAAGATTTAATACCATTTAAAAAGGCAATAGAAAATAATGCAGATGTGATGTTAGTAGGACATTTAAGAATAAAAAATGTAACACATGGATATCCTGCATCTATGTCTAAGAGTTTTATTAGAAAATATATAAGAAAAAGAAATAAATATAATGGAGTAATAATTACTGATGATATTAGAATGAAAGCTATTAGAATATTATATGGAACAAAAAGAAGCTTATATAAAGCATTTAAAGCAGGAAATGATATAATTTTATTTAAATATAGAATTGGAGATGAAAAACTATTAGACAAAATAATAAATGATGTAAAAGATGATAATAAAAAAATTGCAAAAATAAATAGAAGTGTAAGAAGAATTTTAAAAGTAAAAGAAAAATATAAAATAGAAAATAAACATATACCATATATCGAAAACTTACCAGATGAATTTAATGCAAAAATAGAAGAAATAAATAATAAAATTAAAGGGGAAGTTTAATGAGTAAAATTAAAAATTTTATAATTACAATAATTTTTCTATTAATATTCTTATTAATAGAAAATGTAAAGTCAGAAGCGAAATCGAGTGATTTGTATTTAGAAAATTTGAAATTTAATAGTATAATTGAAGAAAATGGAGATTAAGTAGTTCAATGTCATTAGCAACTGGAAAAAGATAAACTCCAAAATTAAAATGAAAGGATAAAAATATGGAAGAAGAAAAAATTAAAAAAATTTATGAAATATTAAATAATATTCCTGTAACAGAGGATAATAAAAAAACAATAGAGGAGATAAAAAGAGAATTATTAAATAAAGATTATTTAGAAGCTTTTAGAAAAATAGATGAATTAAATAAGATTCAAAAAGGTGAAAAAAAAGTAGAAAAAGTTGAAGAAGAGCCAAAAGAAGAGGAAGAAGAGGGAATATATCCAAAAGAATTAAGTAATATAGGCTTAGAACGTATATATATGGGAATGTTATTAAATGACCCTAAATTAATTGTAAAATATTATTTTCCTTTTGATGAATGTTATTTTGAAGATGCTGATATATTAAATGCATACAAAAGTGTATTGTTTACAGAAGGAGGAGCATATAGCTCAGAAGAAGCAAAGGCAGGATTTAACTTTGCTCGTGATAATGAAACAGTATATAAATTTAAAAATCAATTAAAGTCCGAAGTAAAAGGAAAAGATTATGACATGGAAAAAATATATTTAGACTTAAGAAAGCTATTTATATTAAGAAAAAGTTATTTAGAAGTACCAATAAAAAGTATACAAGATAAAATTGTAGAAATAACAAGCTATATTTTATATGATAAAATGTCTTTAGACGAGGTAAAAAGTGCAATTGAGCAAGTAAATGCTACTGAAAAATTTAAAAGAGCGATATTAAATAGAGATTTAACAACATTTCTTGAATCAGGAGAGAATAATTTAAGAAATGGTTTAGAATTACCATTTCCGATACTAAATTCAGTTTTTAAAGGTATAAGAAAAGGAGAAACAATGGCATTTGCTATGCCATCAAACTCAGGTAAGAGTAGATTTACAATAGATATTGCAGCACATACAGCATTAGTCCATAAAAAGAAAGTGTTAATTATTTCTAATGAGATGTCAGAAGAAAAAATGAAATTGTGTTTAATTACAACAATAATTAATAATAAAGCAATACAGGATTTACATGGAATTCATATTAGTAAAACAGAAGGCGAGTTGCTTGAATTTAAATATAGGGCAGACGACCCAAAGAAAGTAGAAACTGATGAGGATGGATTTATTGTAAGGAAGCCAAATGAAAAGCAAGGAGATTTTATAGAAAGACTTACAAAATATTCAGAAGAATTTAGAAAAACAATAGAAATAACAGATTGGGCTAATAAGGAAATAGCAAATTCAATTTATTTTATTAATATAACAGACCATACAAATGATGAATTAAGAAAAGTAATAATGAATTATTATTATAAAGAACAAATAGAATATGTATTTTATGATACATTAAAAACAGATACAGCAAATATTGGAATTGGAGAAGAGTTAAAGAAAACAGCAACTATACTTTCAAATTTAGCACAAAACTTTAATATATATATTTGTTCAACATTGCAGTTAGCAGAAAGTAGTACATTACCTGTTAATTTAACTGTAAATGATTTAGCAGTAAGTAGAACTGTAAAAGAGGTATTAGATACATTGTGTTTGATAAAACAAATAAATAGAGATACTTTAGATAATTATGAATATTCTTTAAATGAAGTAGATACTAAATTTTATGATTTAAAGAAATATAAAGACCCTGATGTTAGATATTATGCTTGTGTAGTTGATAAAAACAGAGCAGGAGCAAAACCAACCTTAGTATTTAGATTAAATTTGGCATATAATGTATGGGAAGAACTTGGATATTTGAGACTAAAACAGTAACAAAAATAAACTCTTTTCATAATATATAAAAGTGAAAGGAGTTTATTTTTATGGATTATGAATTAATGGTAAATAATAATGTTAAAATAGGTCAAAAAGCTCCAAATTTTGAAGCTATAACAACTTTTGGTAATATAAGTTTAGATGATTATAAGGGAAAATGGCTAGTACTTTTTTCACATCCACGGAGACTTTACACCAGTATGCACAACTGAAATGATAGCATTTACTAGGGCTCATACATATTTTAAACAAATTAATACAGAACTTCTTGGACTAAGTGTAGATAGTAATTCTTCACATTTGGCATGGATATATGATATTTATTGTAGAACAGGAATAAAAATATCTTTTCCAATTATAGCTGATAGAAATGGAGAAATTGCAAGGAAATATGGAATGATTGCAAATGAAATAAGTAATACACAAACAGTTAGAAATGTATTTATTATTGATGATAAAGGGATAATAAGAGTAATACTAGTTTATCCAATGAATGTTGGACGTTTTATACCAGAAATATTAAGAACAGTAAAGGCACTTCAAATGGCAGACTGTAACGGGTGTTCAACAGCTGCAAATTGGATGCCAAACCAACCAATGATTATGCCAATACCAAATAATTACGAAGAATTAGAAAATAGAGTTGAAAATATAGGAAAAAACAAAAATGGTATAAATTGGTATTTAAGTTTTAGACAACCAAAACAAGAATGTATAGAAAAAAATACAGATAGTTAAAAAGGAGAAAAAGACATGTTTAATAAACTTTTAATAGGAAATACACCTTTAATAAAAATAAATTATATTTATAAAGGAAAAGAAAGAAAAGTATATACTAAATTGGAATATTTTAATCTAACAGGAAGTATTAAAGATAGAGTGGCTTATTATATTATAAAGAGAGCTAAAGAGAAAGGAGATTTAAAAGAGAATATGCCAATTATAGAAGCAACTAGTGGTAATACTGGAATATCACTTTCTGCTTTAGGTGCATATTTTAATCATCCTGTATATATTTTTATGCCAGATTGGGCAAGTGAAGAAAGAATTAAGTTAATGAAAAATTATGGTGCAAATGTAATTTTAATTTCTAAAAAAGATGGTGGATTTATAAAATGTGTTGAAGAAGCTAAAAAAATGTCAAAAGAGAAAAGTGGATTTTTAGCTAATCAATTTGCAAATAAGGATAATTTTAATGCACATTATGAAACAACTGCAAAAGAAATAATAGATGAATTACCAGAAGAAATAGGAGCTTTTATTTCAGGGGTTGGAACTGGTGGAACTCTGATGGGAACTGGAACCAGATTAAAAGAAGAATATAAAGATATGAAAATATGTGCATTAGAACCAGATAAAATGCCTATAATATCTACAGGGAAAATTATTAAACAACACAAAATAGAAGGTATAGGAGATGATTTTGTACCAGAACTTTTAAATAAGGAAAAACTTGATAAAATAGTTCTTGTAAATGATGATGACAGTATTAATATGTCAAGAAAATTAGCACTTGATTTAGGTTTAGGTGTTGGTATATCATCTGGTGCAAATTTAATAGGTGCTGCTATTTTAAGTGAGAATATAGATAAACCGATTGCTACTGTATTTGCAGATGATAATAAAAAATATTTATCAACAGATTTGTCAAATCCTATTGATAATAATAAAAATTTTGTTTCAAACCAAATAGAACTTAAAGGGTATGAGGTTATAAAATAAGTATATAAGACTTGCAAAGTTATGTAAATTATGGTATAATATACTTGATTCGTTAATATAACGAATTGCAGTTAATAGTTACTATAAATATAGTACAAAAATTAAGATTAGGAGTTATTATGACTAACTACATTCACTTTGTTACCATTGGAGAGAATGGCCGTAAGGGCAATACTCTTTCTAAGGTCGCAAAGGTGGGTCTTGATATCAGGAATTATGGAATTCCTGTAGATACGGACTATGCCTACTTCGATAATGGAGAGTACGGTGAAAGAAAGGAAGTTCTTTCTCCTCTGTACTATATTGGTACAGTGTATACCCTTGAGGGTGCTAAAGCTCAGCTTGGTAGGTGCAACCTGAAGCTTAACAATCTTAGGGCAGCATTTATTGGAGAAACGCTTCCCCCGCTGAATGAGATTGATTCTCTTATTGAAAAGTTCCGGGCTCCTGATATTTCTATCACCGATTCGGTTGAATTGTATCGGGAGATTGTTTCCAAGATGGAAAACTTCATTAGTGGAGAAACTGTTTTGGAAGCTTTGAACGAAAGGGAACAGTCTGTTGCTGATTGCAAGAATGCAATTGCATTTATCGAAGCAAATGGACTTAGCCGGGTCGTTAAGACTCAGACTGGAAACTGGGAACCTCTGAAGGAAGAGGATAAGGTTTGCAGTTATGATGGAAAGGGAAACCTTGTGATTAACGACTAACCTAATCTAAACCAAAAAGGACTCATCTTTTTAAGAGAGTCCTTTTTGGCATATTAAAAAAATTTGTAATTTTATGTAAAATGTGTTATAATAGAAATGGTTCGTTGGTACAGCGAGTTACAATAAGTGTACCATCTATTATTCAAATTTCATTACTATTAATTTAGTGATGAACCAATAAGATTAGGAGACTATAATGGCTACGTACATTGAAATTCTTAAGCCTGGAAGACGCTACGTTTCAAAGCGAGTTACTAGTAGAGATATTAATGATCTTGGAATTGAATTTGAAAAAAATGATCGTGGATATCGATTCTATGACCAAGATCCCTTTTCTGATAATAAAGAAATGAGGAAAAGGCATAATATTTCTGAGACAACTTACTTTGGAAAAGAGCATACTAAGGAACAACTGGCTAAGGTTCTTGAAACATATAAAGGACTTATGCCCACAATGGAGACCAACAGCTGGAACAGGATTGTTAATGATCCTGAAGAAGGTTGGAGACCTCTGTTGGAAGAAGAATATGCATTCATTGAAGCTTCACATGAAGCATCTTATGCATACGCTTTGTTCCCTAGCAATAATTCTACCAATCCAAAGATAAATGGCCTTAAAGGTCAAGAGCCATTGGTTGAAATTTCAAGTAACTATAAGTGCATTTGCTTGGGTGAGACTGTTTCACTTGAGTATGTGACACTGAGAGTACCTGAAATTCAGAAGCTGGTAGATAGCGATGCTAATCGATTCGTAAGAACTCGAGATGGCAAATGGCTTGAGCTTGAAGAAGATGATGTTGTAATGGATGTCTAATCTAAAAAAGAAACCTCTTTAAATTAGGGGTTTCTTTTTTGCAAAATTATGTAAAATATGTTATAATATGAAAGAATTGCATTTGATGCAATCTTGTATTATAAAATCATTACTATAAATTTAGTAATGACTAATAGAATGGAGAACAAATGATAAAGCATTTTGTCGAATATTATTTACTAGATGACCCCAATGCACCAAAATTTAAGGAAGTCGAAAAACAAAGCATTGAATCTGCTAACTTGCCTAATGATACTTGTGCATATCGATTCTATAACCAAAATGAAATAACAATAGGTGAAAAATCATTTTTAGGAGCAAAAAAATATACACCTACGACATTTCTTTGTGGTAAAAAACATTCCTTAGAGGAGATTAAAAAAAGTTTTAATGAACTTAGTAGTCTCTTTTCAGAAATGGAAGAAAATAATTGGAATCGAGCTGTACGTGTAAAATACAACAATTGGCAAGAATTAGAAGAAACCGATTATGACTTTATTTCTATTATTCGAGCAATTCCATATGCATATATTGGAGATTACAGCACGGATATTACTACTCCATCAAGATGTTTAGGAATATCATATACTTTTGATGAAGTAAAAGAATTGGTAAAAGAATATAATCGGTTGATAACCCTTATGGAAGATAAAGGTTTATCTAATGCAGTTAGATTTCCAAACGGAAAATGGAGGCATTTAGAAGAAGGAGACAAAATAAATTAATTTTAAAAAAAGAAAATATTTTCTTTTCCTCGAAAGAGGTTTCTTTTTTTTGAATTTATTTATTAAATGTGATATAATTAAAAAGATTCGTATTATACGAAGCATAATTATTACTATAAATTTAGTAATGAAATAGTAGATTAGGAGAATATCATGAAAGTAACAGTTGTGGAATATTTTGTCTTGCAAGGTTCTTCAATTAACCGTGAGATGGTTAAAGTAAGTAAGCGAGCAAGGAAAAATCCCAACATACTAAAAAAGCCACTTAATACTATTGCTTATCGTTTCTTTGAAAGTAAAATGAATTTTGGAAAAGAAAGTAATAATTTTGAAAATAAAGAAAATGTTTCAAAAATTACTTGTATGAAAAAGTTCTATACTTTAAAAGAACTTAAATCTCTGCTTGCAGAATTTAAGAAAATTCTTCCAAATATGAAAAAGAATAATTGGAAGGAAGCAATAAGATTAGAGTCAGGCAAATGGCAAGAATTTAGATTAGAAGATTGTAGCTATATAGATCCAAGCTGTGTTTATGGAACTTATGCATTTACTTATAATGAGAAGAAACCAATAGGAATAAGAAGTATATTCAATAATGATAAAGGTTTTGAAGTTTTAGCTCAAATCTTTACTATTGATGAAATAGAAAAACTTATTCCTACATATGAAACCATGATTTCTAAGATGGAAAGAGATGGTTTTGGAAGCGCAGTTGAAGTCGGAAAGCACAATTGGAAATATCTAAAGACAGATAAACTCATCTAATCAACAATAAGGAATCTCTTTTTTGAGGTTCCTTATTTATGTTAATTGCATTCATTAAAAAAATGTGGTATAATATAACTAATTCGTTTAAAAGACGAAGAAATGACCACAAAATCATTACTATAATTTTAGTAATGAGAAAAAGAGTAGGAGACAAATCATGCTAAAGCACTATGCTATTTTCTTTTTTGCAGGAAAACCTTCGGAGACCAGAAAAATTATAAGCCGTGACCTTCCGGTAGAAATACCTGATGGAGCATATGCTTATCAATTGTTTGACGAAAAAGAGGTAACTCTCGTTAACGGAAGTGTTCGTAAGGAAAAGACAAATGTTACTGAATTGATTTCAGTAAATGGTAATAATTTAAAAGAAAAAGTAAGTAGCTAATCCAGAAAGGAGGATGTTGCAATGCATCCTCTTTTCTGGATTTTATTTTTAAATAAAAGTATTATTAAACCTTGACATATTTAATAATTAGAAATAAAATATCAATGTAAAATAATTATAAAGGAGGAATTATTTATGTTAGTTACAACAAAGGAAATGTTTGAAAAAGCAATGAAAGAAAAATATGCTATAGGAGCATTTAACGTAAATAACATGGAAATAATACAAGGAATAGTAGATGCAGCAGCTGAATGTAAATCACCAGTAATATTACAAGCGTCAGCAGGGGCAATAAAATATGCAAGAATAGGTTATCTAATGAAAATGATAGAAGCAGCAGTAGAAGAACATCCAGAAATTCCAATGGCTATACATTTAGACCATGGACCAGATTTTGAAACAGCTAAAATGTGTATTGATAATGGATTTACATCTGTTATGATAGATGGTTCTAAATATGATTTTGAGGAAAATGTTAGATTAACAAAACAAGTTGTAGATTATGCACATTCAAAAGGAGTTGTAGTTGAGGCAGAACTTGGAAAATTAGCAGGAGTAGAAGATGATGTAAATGTAGATGCAAAAGATGCTATGTACACAGACCCAGCACAAGCAGAAGAATTTGTAAAAAGGACAGGTTGTGATTCATTGGCAATAGCAATAGGAACAAGCCATGGAGCATATAAATTTAAGGGAGAAGCAAAATTAAGATTTGATATATTAAAAGAAGTAAAAGAAAGAATACCAAATACTCCAATAGTATTACATGGAGCATCTACTGTTATACCAGAGTTAGTAGATACATGTAATAAATATGGTGGAAGCCTTCCAGGAGCAAAGGGTGTACCAGATGAAATGTTACATGAAGCAAGTATTTCAGGTGTATCTAAAATAAATGTAGATACAGATTTAAGATTAGCTATGACAGCAGGAATTAGAAAAGAACTTGTAGAAGACCCAAGCGTATTCGACCCAAGAAAATATTTAGGACCAGCAAGAGAATTAATAAAAGAAACTGTTGAACATAAAATGAGAGACGTATTTGGTTCAAGTAATAAAATTTAATATAATAATATAAAAAGAACTCTCTACAAAAAGTAGGGAGTTCTTTTTGCTACTAAATAAATATTACTTTATTTAGCGGAGAATCACATAATTCTCTTTGAAAATTGAAATTTGATTAGAAATTTCATTAAGCAAAAGAGAAGGATGTGAGTTAGATGGGAGCTTAAGGTCATTGCAAATTGCAATGAAATCCTCAGTGATTGAAACAATCATGTTCCAAATGAGCTTATCTTGAGCAACCAAAAGTTTAATATTGTTTGGAATTCCGGTTTTATCTTTGGATAGCTCTTTATGCTCAATATCGATAAGCATTCCATAATCTTTATCTTGAAGTAGCCAATAATAAAAAGCATTGACTCGTTCAATAAAATCTTTTTGGAATGCTTCACTAGATTCTGCATCATGATTGAGGTTTAGCATTTCTTCTGAAGTGTAACGAATTTTCATGAGTCGCAAAGCCAAATTACCAAATGCGATGGCAAAATTCACTTGCTTTGCAATTCCATCGTACACTTTCGTAGAAAGCTTTACTTCTTCACTTGGGGTTGCAGAATTGCGGTCAACATGAGGATGAAGCTCCGGAGGCTCAATTCCATTATCAATTAAACAAGCGAATGTATACCATTCACTAGAATTGACAATTTCATTGGGCTCAACTTTAATGATGTCAGTCATTATAGATTCTCCTTAAAATATATTGGTGTTTACCGATACATTATTATTATAACATAAATAAAGCACATTTTCAAATTTATGTAAATAATAAAAATAGAAAGACAATTTATAAATGTCTTTCTATTTGTCTTAAAGCATCTTTTTTCTTTAAATCTTCACGCTTATCATAAAGTTTTTTACCTTTACCAATACCTAATTCTAATTTAACAAGACTTCCTTTAAAATATAAACTAATTGGGACTAAACTATATCCTTTTTGTTTTGTTAAACCAAATAATTTATTTATTTCTCTTTTATTTAATAAAAGCTTTCTATCACGTATGGGGTCTTTATTGAAAATATTACCATGTTCATATGGGCTAATATGCATACCCAAGACAAAAACTTCTCCGTTCTTAATAATTGCATATGTATCTTTTAAATTAACTTTTCCATTTCTGATAGACTTAATTTCTGTACCAGATAAAACAATACCAGCTTCTAAAGTATCTTCAATTGTATAATTATGATAAGCGGTAGGATTTTTTGCAATCAATTTAGTATTCATAAAATTACCTCTTTTAATTTATTATATAAGTATTATAACATAAAACAATTCAATAAAAAAGAGGGTAAGAATAACTTTAGTCTTACCCAATTTAAGATTAATCTCTATCATCGTATTTAGAAGAACGAAGCCCAGTTGCATAATACCAAACTAGAGCAACTATTGCTATAGCTGCAATTCCCATAATTAACCAAGTCCATGCTGTAGCTGTCATTCCCATGAAAGTAGCAGCCTCAGCATCTGTTGAAGTTCTTGTTGCTGTATATCCATTATTATTTGTATTAGTAGTAGAAGTCATATTATTCATAGTTTCTCCAACATTATTTGCCATATTATTAGCAGTATTTTCCATTCCTTCTGTTACATTCTTAGCAGTATTAGATATTCCGCCTGCTGCATCTTCCATAGCATTTTCAGCACCACCTACAACATTTCTTACACCATTTGCAGCATCTTGAACCATGTTAGTTGCATCATTTGCAAGACAAACTGTAAAGCAAAGAATAGTTGCAATAGAAAGACAAATACTAATTAGTAATTTCTTATACATAAAAAAGCCTCCTATTAATAAAAATATAAAACAATTATTTTTTAAAAGATAAAAAATAAATCTTATTAATAGTATTTTAAATTTTAGCCAAAATATACATAAGAAAAATAAAAAAAGAACGAAAAAATTTCCGTTCTTTATAAAGAAAAAATTAAAATATTTTTTAATTATTTTTTTAATCTAATTAAAATAGCAATTGAAAGTAATACTAGTAAAACGCCAATAACTATTAAAAAGATATTTATTATATTAGATACACCTAAATCACTATCTGAAGAATTACTTATTCTTGCAGAATTTGTAGTACTTGTTGTTGAAGTA
Source organism: uncultured Clostridia bacterium (assembly GCA_944386195.1). Lineage (GTDB taxonomy): Bacteria > Bacillota > Clostridia > TANB77 > CAG-508 > CAG-269. The sequence continues at coordinate 25,132 of CALXAD010000016.1, read as the reverse complement.
GGGTTGTTACTACTTGGATTTGTATTGCTATTTGCTGTATTACTATTTATTGAATTTGAAGTATTTGTTCCACTTGAAGTGTTTGAATTAATTGTATTAGTACTTGTATTATTTCCTGAATTAGTATTAGCGTTATTTTCTGTATCATTTCCAGAAGTATCAGTTGAATTAGAAGTAATATTTGAAGTTAAATCTGTACTTAAGTTCAAATCAACTGCATAACAACAATTAAAAGTAAAAACAAAAGCTAAAATACTAATTAATATCATTAAAGCTTTTAAATTTCTTGATTTTATCATTTTATATATTACCTCCCAAAATCTTTAGTTTACGCATTATATAATATCACAAAGAAAAATGGCTGTCTAGTAAATTTACAAAAAAATGTAAAAAATAGTTAAGAAAATATTTAAAAATTCTATTGACAGAAAATATGACGATAATGTATTATCTTGTCAAAAAGAGAAAGGGGAATTTTATGAAATTAATAGTAAAAAATTTAAAGAAAAAATTTGATAAAAAAGAAGTATTAAAAGGAATTAACTTTGAATTTGAAAGAGGGAAAATATATGGGCTTTTAGGAAGAAATGGAGCTCGGAAAAACAACATTTTTTAATTGTTTAAATGAAGATATAGAAATAGATGAAGGCGAATTTTATATAGAAGATTCAAATAAAAAAAGAAAATTAGAAGCAGATGATGTAGGATATGTATTATCAACACCAAATGTACCAGAATTTTTAACAGGAAGAGAATTTCTAAAATTCTTTATTGACATAAATAAAGACAAAATAAAAAATTTAAAAACAATAGATGAATATTTTGATTTTATGAAAATTGAAGAAGAAGATAGAGATAAGCTTTTAAAAGATTATTCACATGGTATGAAAAATAAAATGCAAATGCTTGTAAATATAATAGCAAGCCCTAATTTATTATTATTAGACGAACCATTAACATCATTTGATGTAGTAGTTGCAGAAGAAATGAAACAAATGCTAAAAGATATAAAAAATAATCACATAATTATATTTTCAACTCACATAATGGAACTTGCATTAGATTTATGTGATGAAATAGTTATATTAAATAATGGATTACTAGAAAAAATAGATATGGATAATATAGACAAAGAAGAAACTAAAGAAAGGATAATTATGGCACTAAAGGAGGAAAAAAATGTTTAAATCATTTATTCTGTCCTATAAACTAAAAAATACATATAGAGTAAATAGTATTATTTATTCTATAAAGCAATTACCTCTAATTGGGAAACATCTTCCAGCATCATTATATAGCAGCAAAATTTTAAAAATTTTAGGTAATATAATAAGTACAATTTCAGAAATAATAAATATATTTTTAGGAAAAATAATATATATTTTAATTATGATAGTTGCAGTTTTAGGAATGTTTAAAGGAAATACTGCAAATAATTTTATACATATATTTGTATTTTTAAGCTTAGCAGGAGGAATGCTAAATACATATATGTTTAATCCTACGAAAGACAAGTATTACGCAATGATTTTAATGAACATGGATGCTAAAAACTATACATTATCAAACTATTATTATTCAATGTTAAAAGTTATAATAGGATTTTTACCATTTACAATAATATTTGGTATGTATTATGGATTGTCTTTAATTACATGTGTTTTAATGCCATTTTTTGTGGTGTTTATTAAAACAATATATAATAGCTATATTTTATATGACTTTAATAAAAGTAAGAAAATAAAAAATGAAAATACACCAACTAGAATTGTATGGACTTTAATTGCTGGTTTTGTAATATTAGCTTATGGTATGCCATTTTTAAATATTACAATAACAGAAAATATATTTTATGTGTTATTTGTAATAAGTCTACTATTAGGAATAATAGCATTTAAATATGTGGCACAATTTAAAGGATATAAAAAGGCATATAAAAGTTTACTTACAACAGATAATGTATATATAACACAAAATACTAAAAAATCAGAAGTAATTCAAAAAAATACATTAAATCAGATAGAATTAGACAAAAAAACTACAAGTAACAAAAAAGGATTTGCTTATTTTCACGATTTATTTGTAAAAAGACATAAGAAAATACTTATGAAATCTGCTAAAAGAACAGCAATAATGGCTTTTTTAATATTTTTAATATTAATTGTAGCAGTAAAGGCAAATTCAAATATTAGTAGAGAAACAAATGAAATTTTAATGACAATGCTTCCTTGGTTTGTATTTGTAATGTATATAATAAATAGAGGAACTGTTGTAACACAAGCTATGTTTATGAATTGCGACCATAGTATGCTTACATATAGATTTTATAGAACTCCTAAAGTAATTTTATCTTTATTTAAAGAAAGATTAAAAACTTTAATAAAGATAAATTTACTACCAGCTGTTGTTATTGCAATTGGACTTCCTGTTTTATTGTATTTAACAGGTGGAACTGATAATTATTTAAATTATATAGTATTATTTGTATCAATAATTGCAATGAGTATATTTTTCTCAATACATTATTTGGTTATGTATTATTTATTACAGCCTTACAATGTAAATATAGAAATGAAAAGTAGTACATATACACTTGTTCAATGGATTACATATTTTGTATGTTATGCATTTATTCAAGTAAAACTTCCAACATTATATTTTGGTTTAGCTACAATAATATTTTGTGTTTTATATTCAATAATTGCATTAATACTAGTTTATAAATATGCACCAAAAACATTTAAATTAAGAATTTAGGAGGGAAAGCTTTTGATTAAAGTAGAAAATTTAAAAAAGAAATTTGTACGTTATAAAAATAAAAAAGAAAAAGAAGAATTTTATGCAGATAATGGAATAACATTTGAAGCAAATGATGGAGAAATAATCGGAATCTTAGGACCAAATGGAGCTGGAAAAACAACACTTTTGAGGATGATTGCAGGAATATTAGAACCAACAGAAGGAAGTATTAATTTTGATAATTTAAATTATAAAGATAATGAAATTGAAATAAAAAAGCAAGTTGCATATTTGTCAGGAAACACTAAATTATATGAAACATTATCTTGTTATGAATTATTAAAAATGTGTGCTAATATATATAATGTACCAGAAAAGCAAGCTGAAGAAAGAATAAAAGAAATATCTAAAATGTTAAATATGGAAAGTTTCCTTTATAATAAAATAGGTAATTTATCAACAGGTCAAACTCAGAAAACAAATATTGCAAGATGTTTAATTCATAACCCTAAATATTATATATTAGATGAAGCGACAACAGGATTAGATATTATTTCAAGTCAAATAATATTAGATTTTATGAAAGCTGAAAAGCAAAAAAATAAAACGATTTTATATTCAACTCATTATATGGAAGAAGCAGAAAATATATGTGATAGAGTTATTATGATAAACAAAGGAGTTGTAATAAATGAAGGAACTCCTGAGAAAATAAAAAAAGAAACAAATACAACAAATTTGAGGGATGCCTTTTTTAAAATGATAGGAGGTGTTTCTGGTGAAGAGTAATTTACTTAATATATTGAAAAAAGAATTAAGAGAATTGTTTAGAGATAAAAAATCACTAGCAATGATGTTAGTTATACCAATATTTATTCCTTTATTAGTAATAGGAATGTCTGCATTATTTGAAGCACAAACAAATAAAGATATTGGAGAATACAACAAAATAGGATTTTGCTATGAATTAACCAAAGAAGAACAAGAATTAGCAAAACAAATGAATATAGAAACTATAACAGGAAATGAAGAAGAATTAAAACAAAAATATGAAAATGGTGAAATTAATTTATATGTAACAAAACAAGATAATAAATACATATTAAATACAGGAACGTCAGATAATGATACATTTGCTATAAATTTAGTACAAAATTATTTTAATAGTTATAAACAATATTTACAAACAAATTATTTAGTAAATAATAATATAAATCCAAATAATGTATTTAATATTATAACTGTAGAAGAAAATATTTTTGAAGAAGATAATTACTTTGCAAGTTACATAAAAAACTATGCATTCTTATTTATAATAATGGCAATTACAGTATCTGCAACATATCCAGCAACTGATACAACAGCAGGAGAAAAAGAAAGAGGAACTTTAGAGACACTTCTAACATTTCCAATAAAAAGTAAAGATATAATAGTTGGAAAATTTTTAGGAGTTTCTATTTCTTCTATTATAACAGGATTAATAAGCTTGGCTCTAGCAGTTATTTCAATTATAATATCAAAGAATATGTTTAGCATTTATGAAGGAATAGATGTAATGTATAGCCCTATAGCAATATTATTTATGACAATAGTAATAATTGCATATTCATTCTTTATAAGCGGATTATGTATTGCTATTGCAAGTACATCAAAGACATTTAAGGAAGCACAAAGTGCATTAACACCACTTACATTTATTTCATTCTTCCCAGGAATGATTGCATTTATGGTAGGAATTCAAACAACACCGATTTTATCAATAATACCATTTTTAAACTTTACACTTATATTTACAGATATCAATAATGGAATATTTGATGTATTAAATATATTGCTAATGACAATTTCAACAATTATTTATATTAGCATTGTTCTTTATTATATAATAAAAAAATATAAGTCTGAAAAAATATTATTTTAAAATAAAAATATTAATGGAGTAAAAGCTTAAATTTACTCCATTTTTCCTTTTAAAATATAAAAAGTAGTGAAAAATAACAAGAATTGTGTTATTATAAAATAGAATAAAAAAGAAGGAGAAATATATGTCAAATATAGAACATTCAAGATTACAATTACAAGAACATCAAAAAGAAGCATATGAAAATGTAGAAAATTTATTTAAAAATGGAAGATATGCTGCAGTAATATTTCCAACAGGATGTGGAAAATCATTTGTAACATTGGAATATATATTAAAACATCCAGATGAAAAGATATTAGTATTATCACCAAGAAATGCAATCAAAGACCAGATGTATGAATATATAGTAAGATATATTGGTGGGGTAGATTTAAGTATAGAAGAAATAAAAAAACAATATGGAAGTATGAAGAGTTTAGCAAAAAAATTTATACCAAATATAGAATGTATGTTATATCAAACAATTGCAAAAACAGGAGAAAATAAAAATTTAGAAAAGATTTTAGAAAATTTAAATCCTAATTTAATAGTAGTAGATGAAATGCATCATTTAAAAACAACAAGAAATGAACTAGTAGAAAATGAGGAAGAAAACAGTAATATAAAAAGAGAAAATGAATGGGGAAAGAAAATAAAAGAACTACTAGAAAGATATCCAAATGCAAAGGTATTAGGGCTATCTGCAACGCCAATAAGAAGTGATAATGTAAATGTAGTAGAAAGGTTATTCCAAAATGAAGTTGCATCAGAAATATCATTATTAGATGCAATAGAATCAGGAATAATAATGCCACCTAAATATGTAACACCGGATTTTATAGTAAAAGATGAATTAGAAACTTTACTAGAAAGAATAGATGAAACTGAAGGCGAAGAAAAAATATTATTAAAAGAAAAATATGATAAATTAGTAGAAAAATCATCAATGGCAAAAGGAATACCAGAATTATTAGGTTCAGAAATAACTAAAAAAGATGGAAAGTACATAATTTTTTGTAGAGATATAAAAGATATGGAAGAAAAAGCAAAAAAAGCAAAAGAATGGTTTGAAAAAGTAGATAAAGAACCAGAAATATATATGATTTCTTCAAAACAAAGAGATAGCAAAGAACAATTAAATAGATTTAATGAATCAAATTCAGAACATATAAAATTGTTATATAGTGTAGGAATGATAAATGAAGGAGTACATTTAGATAAAATATCAGGTGTTATACTAACATCAAAAACACAAAGTAGAATATCATATTTACAGAAAATAGGAAGGGCGATATATTCTGGAAATGAAAAAGAACAAGCAGTAGTAATAGATTTAGCAAATAATAATGAAATATTATATAAAAATCAAGATTTGGATGAAATATACCAATATGAAATAAGAGATATAGAAGCATTAAGAGAAGCAATTGATTGGATAAACGATAAAAATGAAGGGAAAATACCAAAATCAGAAAAAGATAAAAGTTTTAAAGAAAGAATTGAATATAAAAGACTTGCAAGAATAAAAGAAAAATATCAAAAATATATTAATAACCCAGAATTATTAGAAAAATTAAGTAAAGAAAAACAAGAAGAAGTAAAGAAAATAATAGAGGAAGGAAACACAATAGATTTATGGAATTTAGAATTAAGTGTAGACAAAGAAAATGAAGAAACAAATAAAGAAATAGATAATTTTTTAGAAAATATTACAATAAAAGGAATAAGAAGAGAATTAGAAGATATTTTACAAGAAGCAAATGAGAGTATAATTCCATTGAAATTAAAACAGGCTATAAAAATAAAAGAGTGGATGGAAAATCATAATAATAAGCAACCATCTACAAAATCAAAAAACGAAGAAGAAAGAGCATTGGGAAGAGCTTTAGATAATATAAGACAATCTTTAATAAAACCATATGAAGCTTTAGAAACTGAAGAAAAGAAGAAAGAATTTATAAAAATGCGTCCAGAAGCAGAAAAAGTGAAAGAAATTATAGATTGGATAGATGCAAATAGAATATCAGTATATTTAGAAAATGCAATTAAAATTAAAGCATGGATGCAAGAAAGAAATACAACAAAGCCACCATCATCTAAAGCTAAAGATGATGAAGAAAGAAAACTAGGACAAGCTTTAGGGTCTATAAGAAGATTATGTATAAAACCATATAAAAATTTAAATACCGAAGAAGAGAAAAAACAATACAAAAAAGAGCATCCTGATTTAGAAAAAATAATGGAAATTGTAAATTATATAGACAAAAATAACATATCTCCATATTTAATAAATGCAATAGAAATTAAAAAGTGGATGGAAAAAGAAAATACAAAGGTTCCTCCTAGAGTAATAGGTAAGAATCTTGGTGAAGAAGAGAAAAAATGGGGAAGAAAATTACATAAGATAAGAAGTGAGTTGTTAGCCCCATATAGTAAATTAAAAACAGAAGAGGAAAAGCAGAAGTTTGTAAAAAATATCCAGACTTAGAAGAAATAGAAAATATTATTAAGGAAATTGATATGAATAATCCTAAAAGAGAAATGCTAGAAAAATCTAAAAGAACAAGAGACGAAGCAAGAAGAAAAAAGGAAGAAGCAATAGCCTTACAAGAACAAACAAGAAAAGCTTTAGAAAACAAAGAAAAGATTACAAGATAATTTATTTAAGCTAAGGAGAAATAAAAATGCCAAATAAAAAATATAAATATGTAGAAAATATAAGAAAAATAAAGAATTGGATGGAGCAAAACGAAACAACAAAGCCACCAGCAGCATCATCTAAAGACCTAGAAGAAAGAAGATTAGGTCAAACTTTAAATAATATAAGACAAACTATTATAAAACAATTTAATTTATTAAGTACTGATGAAGAAAAAGCAGAGTTTTTTAAAAAATATGAAGGTGCAGAAGAGGTAATTGAAACTGTAAATTGGATTGACAGAAATAATGTTCCTGTAAAATTACAACAAGCAAGAAAAATAAAAAAATGGATGCAAGAAAGAAATACAGCAAAACCACCAAGGATAAAAGGACCAGAAGTATCACAAGAAGAAAAAAGACTTGGTAAAGCTTTAGATGCAATTAGACAGTATTTAATAAAGCCATATGAAAACTTAAAAACAGATAAAGAAAAAGAAGAGTTTAGAAAAAACCACCCAGAATTAGAAGAAGTAAAGGCCATTGTAGAAGAAATAGATAGAAATAATCCTAAAAAAGATATATTAGAAAAAGCAAAAAGAACAAGAGATAATGCCAAAAGAAAAAAAGAAGAAGCAGAAAAATTAAAAGAAGAGACAAAAAAAGCACTAGAAGCCAAGGAAATAACTAAGTAATAAAAAGTAAGGAGAAATACATGTCAAATATAGAAAATTCAAAGCTAAGATTACAAGAACATCAAGAAGAAGCATATAGAAATGTAGAAAAAATATTTGAAAATGAAAGATATGCAGCAATAATATTTCCAACAGGATGTGGAAAATCTTTTGTAACATTAGAATATATGTTAAGACATCCAGATGAAAAGATATTAGTACTATCGCCAAGAAATGCAATCAAGGACCAGATGTACGAATATGTAGTAAGATATATTGGTGGTGTTGATTTAAGTATAGAAGAAATAAAAAAACAATATGGAAGTATGAAGAGTTTAGCAAAAAAATTTATACCAAATATAGAATGTATGTTATACCAAACAATTGCCAAAATAGGAGAAAATAACAATTTAGATGACATTTTAGAAAAATTAAATCCTGATTTAATAGTAGTAGATGAAATGCATCACTTAAGAACAAGAAAAGATGAGTTAATAGTAGATGAAGAAGAGAAACCTAATATAAAAAGAGAAAATGAATGGGGAAGAAAAATAAAAGAATTATTAGATAGATACCCAAATGCAAAAGTATTAGGATTATCAGCAACTCCAATAAGAAGTGATAATGTAAATGTAGTAGAAAGATTATTCCAAAATAGAATAGCATCAGAAATATCATTATTAGAAGCAATAGAATCAGGGATAATAACATCACCTAAATATATAACGCCAGATTTTGTAAAAGAAGATGAATTAGAAAGCTTATTAGAAAAAATAAATGAAACTAAAGGAAATGAAAAAATAGTTCTAGAAAATATGTATAGAAAATTAGCAGAAAAGTCATCACAAGCAAAAGGAATACCAGAGTTATTAGAAAGTGCAATAGAAGAAAAAGATGGAAAATATATTGTTTTTTGTAAAGATATACAAGATATGGAAGAAAAAGCTAAAAATGCAAAAAAATGGTTTGCAAAAGTAGATAAAGAGCCAGAGATATATATGATATCATCAAAGCAAAAAGATAATAAAGAACAATTAAATGGATTTAATGAATCAAATTCAGAACATATAAAATTATTATATACTGTAGGAATGATAAATGAAGGAGTGCATTTGGAAAGAATATCTGGAGTAATACTAACGTCTAAAACAGAAAGTAGAATATCATATTTACAAAAAATAGGAAGAGCCTTATATTCAAAAGAAGAAAAAAGACCATCTACAATAATAGATTTAGCAAATAATAATGAGATATTATACCAAAGGCAAAGTATGGATGAAATTTACGATTATGAAATAAGAGATACAGAAGCATTAAGAGCAGCAATTAGATGGATAGATGAAAAGAATGAAGGAAAATTACCAGGGGTAGGAGAAAAATCAAATTTCAAAGAAAAGGTGTTAATTAAAAGATTAGCAAGAATAAAAGATGAATATGCAAAATATGTAGAAAATCCAAATTTATTAGAAAAACTTAGTAGAGAAAGACAAAAAGAAGTAAGAGAAATAATTCAAATAGGAAAAGAAATAAATTTATGGAATTTAGAAATAAATATAGATGAAGAGAATAAAAAAGTAGACAACCAAATTAATGATTTTTTAGAAAGTATTAGTATAAAAGGAGTAAGAAGAGAATTACAAGAATTATTAGAAGATGCAAATAGTAGAAATGTTCCATTAAGATTACAACAAGCAAGAGAAATAAAAAAATGGATGAATGAAAAGGACACAACAAAACCGCCATCAGCAGCATCTAAAAACGAAGATGAAAGAAAGCTAGGAAATAATTTAGCAGTAATTAGAAGAAATTTAATAAAACCATATAATAGTTTAAAAACAAGGGAAGAAAAAGAAAAATTTGAAAGAAAACATCCAGAGTTAGCAGAAGTAATGCAAATAGTAAATTGGATAGATGAAAATAATATTTCTAAATATTTAAGAAATGCAAGAGAAATAAAAAAGTGGATGAATGAAAAAAATACAACAAAACCACCATCACAATCATCAGAAGATAAAGATGAAAGAAAACTGGGTAAGGCTTTATCAACAATAAGATTTTATCTAATAAAACCTTATGAAAATTTACAAACTGAAAAAGAAAAAGAAGAATATAGAAAAAAACATCCAGAACTAGATGAAGTTATGGAAATTGTAAGAAATATTGATGAAAGAAATCTGCCTATAAAACTACAGCAAGCAAGAAGAATAAAAGAATGGATGGAAGAAAATAAAACAGAAAAACCACCAAGATTCAAAGCAGAAGATGAAACTGAAAGAAAATTGGGACAAGCATTAAATAGTATAAAACAGGATTTAATAAATCCTTATAAAGAATTACTAACAAATGAAGAAAAAGAACAATTTGAAAATGAACATCCAGAAATAAAAGAAATCCTAGAAATTGTAGGAAATATAGAGGGAAAAGTTAAAGAAAGTAAGAGTTCTAAATATTTAGAAGAGATAAAAAATATAGAAAATTGGTATGAAAAGAATAAAAAGATACCAAGGAGAGTTGGAAAAAATATAACTAAGGAAGAAAAAGAAGCAGGAGAATCACTACATAAAATAAAAGAATTAATAATAAAGCCATATAATGCTTTAGAAACAGAGGAAGAAAAAAGAGATTTTAGAGAGAAATATAAAGGTGTAGTAGAAGAAGCAATAGAATTAATATCAATAATAAATAAAGGGAATAATCTTCCAATTAAGGTACAACAAATAAGAAATATAAAAACTTGGATGGAGGAAAATAATACAAAAAGACCGCCAAGAGGAAATGGTAAAGATATTAGTGAAGAAGAAGCAATATTAGGACAACAATTACACACAATAAGAGAAGAGTTTATTAAAGTATATGAAAGATTAAAAACAAAAGAAGAAAAAGAAAAATTTATAAAAGAGCATCCAGGAGCAGAAGAGATAATAGAGACTGTAAGGCAAATAGACGAAAATACTATTTCACGACGTTTAGAAAAAGTTCTAGAAGCTAAAAAATGGATGAAAGAAAGAAAAACAAATATACCACCATCTTCTACATCAAAAGATGAAGATGAAAGAAGATTAGGAATAGTACTAGTTAATGCAAAATATGCTATAATAAAACCATATAGAGAATTAAAAACGGAAGAAGAAAGAGAAGCTTTTAGAAAAAAACATCAAGGTGTTGAAGAAATAATAAAGATAGTTGATGAAATTGATAAAAATAATCCTAAAAGAAAGAAGTTAAATCTTGCAAAGCAGAAAAGAGATGAAGCAAAAAGAAAAAATGAAGAAGCAAAAGCTTTACAAGAAAAAGCAAGAGATGAATTATCAAAAGCAGAAATTTTAAAATAAAGAGGGAATAAAAATGAATGAAGAGAAAATACAAGAATTTAAAGAATTAGTAGATAAAAGTAATAATATAGTATTTTTTGGAGGAGCGGGAGTTTCTACTGAAAGTGGAATCCCTGATTTTAGAAGTAAAGATGGGTTATACAATCAAAAATATAAATATCCACCAGAAGAAATATTAAGTCATGAATTTTTTATTGAAAATACAGAAGAGTTTTATAAATTTTATAGAGACAAAATGAATTCTTTAAAATATGAGCCAAATATTACACATAAAAAATTAGCTGATTTAGAGAAAGAAGGAAAATTAAAAGCAGTTATTACTCAAAATATAGATGGTTTACATCAAAAAGCAGGGTCAAAAAATGTCTTAGAATTACATGGGTCTGTTTTAAGAAATCATTGTATTAAATGTAATAAATTTTATGAAGCGGAATATGTATTTAATACTAAAGGAGTACCTAAATGCACATGTGGTGGTATTATTAAACCAGATGTAGTTTTATATGGAGAGGCATTAGATGAAGAGGTATTAGAAAAATCAGTATATGCAATTTCAAAAGCAGATTTAATGATAGTTGGAGGAACTTCTTTGATGGTTAGTCCTGCAAATGGTTTAATCAGATATTTTAGAGGAAGCAATTTAGTTTTGATAAATAAAGATAAAACACCATACGATAATTTAGCGAATTTAGTAATAAATGATTCATTAGGTAAAGTAATGTCAGAAATACAATAAAAAGAAAAGATAGAAATAAGTATTAAAATTTATTTCTATCTTTTTTTGGTGCGATTTTCCTATAACAATACCAACATTTTTTCTTAATAAATTTAGAAAAATCTTTAGAGCTTCCAGTTATAAAATTATTTTTATTAAGCAAAAATGCATGAGTTTTATCTATATAAAGATAAAAAAAGGTATTTGTTTCATAAACTTTATATAATTTATAATATTTTATTGTATCTAATTGTAATTTATCTTGAATCTTAAAATATTTATCATAAAATTTAAAAGTAAATTCTTTTTCATTTTTTATTTTATCACTTTCAACTTCTTTTTTTACTACAGAAATAGGATTAAAAAATCTCCATAATGCAAAAATAGTTAGAGCTATACAAAAAAGAATTGCAAGGTTATAGTAATTATATTTTATTTGTAAAACAATGCAAAATAAAATAAGAAAAACTATACATATATTAAATAATGTATATGAAAGATGATATTTATTATTATGAAATTCTAAAAATTCTTTATATGTTTGTTTTGAGTATTTAGTTTTATTTTTAAATAATAATTTCATTTTTTTCACCAAAATTATTATATCAATAAATTATAAAAAAGAAAAGATTTCATTAAAAAAGTAACTATATACAAGCAGTTATAATATAATTATTTTAGGAAGTGATAAGTTATGGCATATTCTGATAGAGAGTTAATTGCACGAATTATACAATGTGAAGCAGGCGGAGAAGGAGATAATGGAATGAAAGCTGTTGCAAGTGTGATAATGAATAGAGTAAAAGTTTCTGATGGAGAATATGCAAGAATATCTCAAGGAGGAAATGTTAGAAATATAATTTTCCAAGAAAGACAATTTGACTGTAGCACAGAAACTCTCCTGGGAAGATATAATCCTCAAAATATTTATAATATGAATCCAGAAGATATTCATTATTATATAGCCGATCGGGCATTAGCTGGGAATAGACTAAATGAAACCGGAGATTGCTTATGGTACTTAAATCCATTTAGACCAAGTTGTGCAAATGAATTTCCAAGTAATGGCTCTGGAATTTTTCATACAAGACTTGGAAAACATTGTTTTTATAGACCGACTGAAAGATATAAAGAAACATAAATAAAAGGAAGGAGATTTTTTATGGCAGAAGAAAAGAAAGTAGAAACTAAGAATTCTGAAGATAAAAGAGAAAATAGACAAAATATAATAGACCAAAATTCACCAGAGATACTTACAAATGCTATTTATACACCAGCTTTTCTAAGGACTCAAATAGGAAAGCTAATGAGAGTAGAGTTTTTAATTGGTACTAATAACTTGACAGATAGAATAGGAATTTTACAAGATGTAGGTGCTAGTTACATATTACTTCGTTCTGTAGAAAGCGATAATATAACTTATTGTGATATTTATTCAATTAAATTTATTACAATATCACAGTCAGCTGGTATGTATGGAGCGATGAATAATAGATATCATTATTATTAAATAGGCAATGAGCCTATTTTTCTTTTTTAATTTAAAAGTTCTTAATTAATAGACGAATAATATGCATATTTTATGAAAATAATAAATTAAATAAATTACGAAAAAATGCGGATACCCGCAAAAATTCGTAATATATAATTGACACATTTAAATAAAAGTTGTATAATTAAATTACGAAAAAATGCGGATACCCGCAAAAATCCGTAAAAGGAGAAAAATATGAAAGAAATAAAAAGAGATATATATTTAAATAAACTAATAGAACGTAAAGAAAATGATATGATTAAAGTAATAACAGGAATAAGAAGATGTGGAAAGTCATATTTATTATTTAAACTTTATTATGATTATTTATTGTCTGTTGGTGTAGATAAATCAAGAATAATAAAAATTGAATTAGATAGTGAAGAATATGAAGAATTAACAGATGCAAAAAAATTAGGAGCATATGTAAGAGAACAAATAAAAGATAGTGGTATGTACTATGTTTTTTTAGATGAAGTTCAATTTGTAGAAGGATTTGAAAGAGTATTAAATGGTTTAAATAGAATATCTAATTTGGATATTTATGTTACAGGAAGTAATTCGAAATTTTTATCTACAGATATATTAACTGAATTTAGAGGACGTGGAGATGAGGTTAGAGTTTATCCTTTAAGTTTTTCAGAATTTGTAAGTGCTTTTGAGGGAGATAAAGAAGAGGCTTGGAATGAATATTTTACTTATGGTGGATTACCACTAATATTATCAAGAAGAACTGATGAGCAAAAAAGTAAATACTTAAATGATTTATTTGAAAAGGTATATTTTGCTGATATAATAGAAAGAAATAATTTACAAAAAGATAATGTATTAGAAGCATTGGTAAATATTTTAGCTTCTTCAGTGGGGTCTTTAACAAATCCTACTAATATAGCGAATACTTTTGAAAGTAATGGGATAAAAGGAGTTTCAGATAAAACAATAAGTTTGTATATAAATTATTTATTGGAAGCTTTTTTGATAAATAAGGCTGAAAGATATGATATCAAAGGGAAAAAATATATATCAACTCCTTCAAAATATTATTTTTCAGATGTAGGTCTTAGAAATGCTAGATTAAATTTTAGACAACAAGAAGAAAATCATATTATGGAGAATATAATTTACAATGAGTTATTAGTAAGAGGATTTAATGTAGATGTTGGAATTGTTGAACATAATGTTTCTGAAAATGGAAAAAATATTAGAAAACAATTAGAAGTTGATTTTGTTTGCAATCAAGGAAGCAAAAGATACTATATTCAATCTGCTTTTGCAATACCTGATGAGAAAAAAATGAATCAAGAAAAAAATTCTTTAATTAGAATAGGCGATTCTTTTAAAAAAATTATTGTTGTAAAAGATAATATAAAACTTTGGAGAACTGAAGAAGGATTTCTTGTAATTGGTATACAAGAGTTTTTATTAAATCAAAATAGTTTAGATTTGTAATAATAAGAAATCTCTAAATATAAGGTTTAGGGATTTTTTTATACATAAAATAGACAAATATTTTTCTATATGATAATATAAGTTTAGTTAAAAAGAGTAGAACTAATATAGTAAACAAGATGTAGATATTTGTAGATGTAAGAGGATTTTTCTATGAAATATATTAAGTATGTTGATTTTAAATTAGGAAAAATAGGAATAATTGAAGAAAATGGAAAGATAGTTAAAATCTTATTTATAAATGAGAATAATAAAAATATGGAATGTTTTATAGAAAAAGATACTAATTTATTATTAGAAGCTAAAAAGCAGTTAGAAGAATATTTTGAAGGAAAAAGAAGAGAATTTGATTTACCAATAAAGCAAGAAGGAACAGATTTTCAAAAGAAAGTATGGAAAGCTTTATGTGAAATACCATATGGAGAAACAAGAACATATAAAGAAGTAGCTAAAATGGTAGGAAATGAAAAAGCATCAAGAGCTGTTGGAATGGCAAATAATAAAAATAATATCCCAATTATTGTACCTTGTCATAGGGTTATTGGTAGTAATGGAAAGTTAGTTGGATATGCCTTAGGCTTAGATGTTAAAAAATATCTTTTAGATTTAGAAAGTAAAAATAAATAGGTTGTTTTTGAGGAGGAGTTTTACTATGGAATATGATGTAATTATAATAGGAGCAGGACCTTCTGGTATTTCTGCAAGTTTGTATACAAAAAGAGCTAATAAAAAGACTTTGGTATTATATAAAGATAAGTCAGGTTTAGAGAAAGCTCATAAAATTGAAAATTATTATGGATTTAAAGATGGTATAAATGGAGAAGAATTATATAATATAGGAATTAAGCAAGCTGAAAATTTAGGTGTTGATGTTAAGAAAGAAGAGGTTATCAAAATAGAGATTAATTATGAAGATGCAAATGAATATAGATTTTTAGTTACTACTTCAAACGATGTGTATAAATCAAAAACTGTTATTCTTGCTACTGGAAATAAAAAGAATAAGCCAAAGATTAAGGGAATAGAGAAGTTTGAGGGAAAAGGCATCAGTTATTGTGCTACTTGTGATGGTTTCTTCTATAGAAATAAAGATGTTGCTGTTATTGGAAGTGGAGATTATGCAATTTCTGAGACTAATGATTTAATTAATGTTGTAAAAGATGTTACTATTTTAACTAATGGTAAAAAGGTTCCGGATTTTAGGGCTGATAATGTTAAAATTGAAACTAGAGGTATCAAGGAGATAAAAGGAGATAGCAAGGTTGAAGAGGTTGAATTAGATGATGGTACTAATTTAAAAGTAGATGGTGTTTTTGTTGCTCAAGGTGTTGCTGGTAGTTCGGATTTTGCAAAGAAATTGGGTGCTTTGACTAATAAAGATAATATTGTTGTGAATGAAAATATGGAAACTAATGTAGAGGGGTTATTTGCTTGTGGCGATTGCACAGGTGGTTTGCTTCAAGTTTCAAAGGCTGTTTATGAGGGAGCTGTTGCTGGCTTGGCTGCTATTAAAAAATGCTAGGCTTTATAGGGATTTGGAGCAAGTTTTTAGATTTTAAGCTTCGCTTAACCAGCTTTTTTACTACCCTTAATTTCCCTACGTAAAAAAGCTTAATCTAAAAAACTTGCTTAATTTTCTTTTCCTTTTTATATACAGTTTTTTATGTCTTGTGGTATTTTTGCAGTTAATTCTAATTCTTTTTTTGTTATTGGGTGTATGAATTTTATTTTATAGCTATGTAAGGCTTGTCTAGATATTAATGGAGAGCTTGTGCCATATAATGTGTCTCCAAGTAATGGATGACCAATTGATGACATGTGTAGTCTTATTTGGTGTGTTCTTCCTGTTTCTAATGTGCATTGTACTAAACTATAATTTTCAAATTCTTTTAATACTTTGTAGTGTGTAATTGCTTGTTTTCCTTTTTCATCTATACATCTTTCCATAATACTTCCTTCTTTTCTTGCTATTGGAAGGTTTATTGTTCCTGCTTTTTGGTTAAAGGTACCTGATACTAAACATAGGTATTCTTTTTCAAATATTCCTTCTTTCATTTGCAAACTTAAACATTCTTGTATATATTCACATTTTGCAAATATAACTAATCCAGATGTGTCTTTATCTAGTCTGTTTACTGGTCTTATTTTTTTATTTAATCCTATTTTATCAAAATAAAAACGAACTCCGTTTGATAAAGAGTTATCAAAATGAAGAATTGATGGGTGTATTGTAATTCTTGCAGGCTTATTTATAACTAAAAGCCAGTTATCTTCATATATTATATCTAAATTCATCTCTTTTGGTATTATATTTGAGTTATCTTCTTTGTAATTTAAGTCTATTATTAGTTTATCTCCAATATTAATGTTATTTCTTGTATCACATATATTTCCATTTAAAAATACCATATTCTTTTTTATTAGTTTATTTTTTAGTCTTGATGATATTTTAAATTCTAAAGATAGTATTTCATTTATGTTTTTGTATTTATTATTTTCTACTAAATATTCTAATTTCATGTTTTCCTCTTTTTATTTAATTTTTAAATTATTATACTATAAAGTTTAAAAAGAAAAAAGTAAGGATAGAAAAATAAGTAAAATAAAATACAGACATAAACAATTTAAATATTTAAATCACAAACTTATACAAAAATATTGACAGTTAGATAAATAAATGCTAAAATATAAATGTAAAAGAAATAATTTTACAGAAATTATTGATTACGAATAAAATAAAAAATAATCAATAAAATAAAAAGAGAGTAAGACTTGTGCCTTACTCATCAGTTTTAGATTGGAGTTGTTGTTTTGAGCCACTAACTTCAATCTTTTTATCTTTATTATGGAAACGTATATATGTATTATAACCAAGAACGGCTAAAAAACATACAACGAATCCAATTGTAAGAGAGATTAAAGCAGTACCTAAGTACTTTACTGCAAGTATTGCAACTTCCATTTTTTCGCTCACCTCCTCGCTGTTGCAACTTAAAGTTGCATATAATAACAACAAGATATTAATAATTAACAGCTTGTTGCTATTTCATACAACTAAGCTGTCATGGTGAGCGTCTAAAAACCTATATCATTATATAAAATGAAAATATATTTGTCAACTAAATAATAAATATTTATATAAAAATTTAATAATAAGTCAATAAAGACTAATAAACTTAACTTGAAAAAAATGTATTAATTTGTTAAAATATTTAAAGATGTGTCCCTAAATGGACAAAATGTCCAAAAAGAAACGTCCCCAATAGGACATGGAGGTTGTTATGAGAATTCGTTATAAGAAATGGGCAAGACCAGAATTAGAAGCAAGTAAATTTTACGAAGATGAACCTGAGAAATGGAAAGGTAAATGGAAAGAGCATTTTGAAAATAGTGATTTGCCATTTATGTTAGAACTGGGTTGTGGAAAAGGAACTTTTATATCAAAACTTGCAGTTGAAAATTTAGATGTAAATTATTTAGCAATAGACTTAATAGATGCAATGTTAGGGCTTGCTAAAAGAAATGTAGAAGCAAGTTATAAGGAAGCTAATTTAGAACCTAAAAATGTTTTACTTACTAGATTTGATATAGAAAGAATTAACTTAATATTAGATAAAGAAGATAAAGTACAAAGAATATATATAAATTTTTGTAATCCTTGGCCAAGAGGAAAGCATAGAAAGAAAAGGTTAACACATACAAGACAATTAGAAAAATATAAAGAATTTTTAGTAAAGGGTGGAGAAATCTATTTTAAAACAGATGATGATGAATTATTTGAAAGTAGTTTACATTATTTTAATGAAACAGGTTTTGAAATAGTTTCTAAAACTTACGATTTACATAGTGAACCTATTTTTGAAAAAAATATTGAGACAGAACATGAAAAGATGTTTTCAGAGCAAGGAATAAAAATAAAAGCTTTAATTGCAAAGTTAAAATAATAAAATAAAAAGAGAAAATAAAAAATATATATTAATAAAGAATTTTAAATATATTTGTTTGCATATTTATATTGGTTATATTATTATTAATTTGTATTTTGGGAGGCATATTATGACAGAGGAAGAAGTAAAAGAACATAGTAATGATAGAGAATTTATATTAAAAGCAGTAGCAGAAAATGGAAAGTTTTTAGATTTAGCATCTCCAGAATTACAAAATGATAAAGAAGTAGTAATGACAGCTTTAGACCAAGAACCAGAAAGTTTGGAGTTTGCAAGTAATATGCTAAAAAATGACAAAGAAGTGATACAAAAAGGGGTAAGAGGAGCTCCTTGGACTATTTGTTATGCTTCTGATAGACTAAGAGCAGATAGAGAACTAATTTTAGAAAGTTGTAAAACATATGGACAAGCATTATATTTTGCAAGTGAAGAACTTAGAGATGATAGAGAAGTTGTAAAAGCAGCTGTAGAAAATAAAGGAATAATAATAAAGTATGCATCTGATAGGCTAAGAAATGATAAAGAGTTGGCTTTAATTGCGGTTAAACAAAATAAACAAAGTTATCATTTTATATCAGAAGAATTAAAACAAGATGAAGAAATAAAAGCTTTATTAGAAGAATAGTTTACTTATGTCCAATTGGGGACGTTTCTTAAATGGACAAAATGTCCAAAAGGAAACGTCCCCAATTGGACATTTTTTAAAAAATACTTGTGCTTTTAATGTTTTATTTATATAATGTAAATGAATTTTAAACAAGTGTGTTGTTTAAATAAAATTTATATAGGAGGTTAGCAAATGTCATTTATAGAGGAAATGAAAAAAAGAGCTAAGACTCAAATAAGAACAATAGTACTTCCTGAAGCTGAGGATGTACGTGTATTAAAAGCTACAGAAAATGTATTAAAAGAAGGTTATGCAAAAATTATTTTAGTAGGGAATAAGGAAAAAGTAGAAGAAGTAGCTAATGAAAATAATATTAATATTGAAGGAGCAAAAATAGTAGACCCATTGAATTCAGAAAAATATGATGAATATGTAAATTTATTATATGATTTGAGAAAAATAAAAGGAATGACTTTAGAACAAGCAAAAGAGTTAGTAAAAGACCCTGTGTATTTTGGCGTTTTAATGGTAAAAGATAAAAATAGTGAAGCAGATGGTTTAGTATCAGGAGCTGTTCATTCAACATCTGATACAATAAGACCAGCACTTCAAATATTAAAAACTAAAGAAGGTATAAAATTGGTATCAGCATTTTTTGTAATGGTTGTACCTAATTGTGAATATGGAGAAAATGGTATTTTTATATTTGCTGATAGTGGTTTAAATGAAAATCCTACAGATGAGGATTTATCAGAAATAGCAATTGAATCTGGAGAAAGTTTTAGAAAATTAATAGGAAAAGAACCTAAAATTGCTATGCTTTCTTATTCAACACATGGAAGTGCAAAGTCAAGGCTAACTGAAAAAATAATAAGGGCAACTAAAAAGATAAGGAAAAAAGCTCCTGATTTAATTGTTGATGGAGAGCTACAATTAGATGCAGCTATTATGCCAGAAGTTGCTAAGATGAAAGCTCCTGATAGTCCTGTAAAAGGTAAAGCTAATGTACTAATATTTCCTAATTTAGATGCTGGAAATATTGGATATAAATTAGTACAAAGATTAGCAAAAGCAGAGGCATATGGTCCATTATGCCAAGGATTAGCAAAGCCTGTAAATGATTTATCAAGAGGATGTAGTAGTAAAGATATTGAAGGTGTAATTGCAATAACTGCGGTACAAGCAAATGAAGAATAAAAGCTTATTTTTTAAGAAATATAAAAAAATAAAAATAAATATAGAAAATAGTAAAAAAATGGTGTATAATGTGTAAGGAAATTTTATTATATAGGAGGAAGAAAATGAAAATTTTAGTATTAAACTGTGGTAGTTCATCACTAAAATACCAATTAATTAACATGGAAACAAAAGAAGTTTTAGCTTCAGGAAAGTATGAAAGAATAGGAGAAGAAGCATCATTTATAACACATAAAGTAAATGGTAAAAAATATAAAATTGACAAAACAGCTCATGACCATAAAGAAGCAATTGAATTTACTTTAGCACAACTTACAAATCCAGAATATAAAGTTATAGATAGCTTAGATGAAATAGAAGCTATAGGACATAGAGTTGTTCATGGAGGAGAAATCTTTAAAGATTCAGCTATAATTGATGATAAAGTAATAGAAGAAATTAAAGAATGTGGAGAATTTGCTCCATTACATAACCCAGCTGCAGCATTAGGAATGGAAGCTTGTAAAAATGTTATGCCAGGAAAACCAATGGTAGCTGTATTTGATACAACATTCCATCAAACAATGCCAAAAGAAAGCTATATTTATCCAATTCCATATAAATATTATGAAAAATATGGTGTAAGAAGATATGGTGCACATGGTACATCTCATATGTATGTTTCTCAGAGATTAGCAGAGATTGTAAATAAAGATATTAAAGATTTAAAAATAGTTTCTTGCCATTTAGGACAAGGTTCAAGCGTATGTGCTATTAAAGGTGGAAAATCAATTGATACAAGTATGGGATTAACACCATTAGGTGGAGTTCCAATGGTTACAAGAAGTGGTGATTTAGACCCATCTGTAGTAACATATATTATGAAAAAAGAAAATCTTTCAGCTCAAGAAATGCAAGATATATTAAATGAACAATCAGGAGCATCTGGAATATCTGGAGAAGCACCAGACTTTAGAGAAATTGAAAATGCAGCAGAAGCAGGAAACGAAAGAGCAGAAATAGCAATGGAAAACTTCGAATATGGAGTTGCAAGTTTTATTGCAAAATATGCTGTTTTAATGAATGGTGTGGATTATATTATATTTACAGGTGGTATTGGAGAAAATACACCTAGAATAAGAAAAGAAATTTGCAATAAATTAGCATTCATGGGAGTAGACTTTAATGATGAAGCAAATAATGTAAGAGGAGAAGAAACAGAACTTTCTAAAGCTGATTCAAAAGTTAAAGTTTATATAATTCCAACAAACGAAGAATTAATGATTGCTAATGAAACAAAAAGATTAATAAGTAAATAATTTGAAAGGGATAAGATTTTTATCCCTTTTATTATTGATATTCTATATAATGTATGAATAAATATTAATAGAAATGGATTAAGATATAAAAAGTTTACTAATTAAAATTAGTAAGCTTTTTAAACTTTAAAATATACTTCAAATTTAGAGAATTAATACATATTTTAAAAGTTACATTAATATAAAAATACAGTTGAAAATAATCATAGTATAATACAAAGTATTCATTCTTTGGTTTAAAAATATTACATTTAAATTACAAATTAATAGAAAGTATTGCTAAGTAAAAAAAGATAATATATAATATAAAAGTCAAAAGAAAAAAGAAAAGGAGAGATACAAAATGATAAAAAGAGCTAGAACCATTGATACTGTAAGAGAGAGAGAGAGAGAGAGAGAGCTACACTTTAGTGAAATAAAGTATAGTTTTATTAAACATAGATTAGAAGAAGATAGTAGTAAAAGTCTGTTTTAAAACAGATTTTTATTGCTGTCTTTTTTATGTTTTGCTATTAAATTTAAAATATAAAATAAAAAAAGTTAGGAGGAATTAAAGATGAAAGAAAATGAAAACAAAAAATTATTAAAAAGAAAGGAACGAGGAATTACTCTTATAGCATTAGTTATTACAATAATAGTTTTACTAATATTAGCAGCAGTATCAATTGCAATGCTAACAGGACAAAATGGAATACTAACACAAGCACAGAATGCTAAAAAAGATACAGAAACAGCAAGTTTAATTGAACAAGCAAAGACGGATGTATTAGGAATACAAGCAGGAAATGGTGGAAAAATAAGCAAAGACGAATTTGTAAATGTATTAAAGAAATATTTTGATGGAGTACCAGAAGCAGAGGATTTACCAGATGATTTAACAACATTAACATTAACTACAAAAACAGAGTATGGAAGTTATCCAATAAAAATATCAGATATATATAATGGAACATTAGAAGGTACAACAACTACTGGTGGAGAAGTAACAGAGGTGAGTGCGGCAAATTATGGAGATAAAGTAAATTATGTATCTAAAAAAGAGGAAACAGAAGGAACAAATTTAACATGGAGAATATTCTATGATGATGAAAATTATGTATATTTAATTTCATCAAAAGAAGATGGAAGTAATACAGTTGATGCATGTACTTTAGAAGATTATATATCAAATTATGAAGTTGGTTCAGATGCAGTACCACAAGAATTAAGATTTTTAAATAGTCAGTGGTATGGAGTTCTAGGTTCTACACCAAGTACAAATGATAATGCAAAAGCAGTAGCATATTTAATGGACCAAAGTGTATGGGATGAATATAAGGATAATACAGGACATGCAAGTTATGCGATAGGAGGACCAACGTTAGAATTATTTATGAACTCATATAACAATAGTGAAGATACAACAAATGAAATAAAAATAACTAATTGTACATCAACAGGATATAGCGAAAATACTGCTCCAAATTGGCTTTCAGTAGATTATAATAACGGAATATATAATAATGGATCGAGCTCATCCTGGTGGCTAGCCTCTCCTTACAACGACCGCTACGCGGTGGGTGTGTTCTATGTGAACGGCTACCCTGGCATTTTGAACTACACCACCGTGAGCGTTCCTATTGAGCTCCGCCCGATAGTTTTAATTCCAAAATCTGAATTCCAATATCAAATAGTGCCTGAAACATAAGAATGGTAGAAGATGATAGATTTAGTAGAAAAGTTAATCAATAAGTATTTCCAGACAGGCCTAGTGTATGTCTGGAAACGAAAAATAGAGGTAATGTTATGAGTGTAATAAAAATGGCAGAAACTATAAAAGAAATTCATCCACATGTAATTATTTTCTATGAGATAGGAGCTTTTTACTATACATATGGAAAAGATGCTTATATATTATCATATTTATTTAATTATAAATTAAGAGAAGTTAGTAATAGTAATTTATATAGTTGTGCATTCCCAAAGAAATTTATTAATAGGATAAAATCTAAAATAGAACATTACAAAATAGATTATTTGGTTATAGATACAAGAAATAATTATGAGGTTTTTGATAAGTTTGAAAATGGCAACTTGAACAACTATTGTAAGATATTTGAAAAGGCACATAAATATATAAAATGTAAAAGAAAAATTGAAATAATTAGTAAAAAATTAGTATCAATAATAGAAAACGATAATTTTAGTGAAAAAATAAAAAAGGTAGAAGCTATTATAAATGAAAAATGAAAAGTTTAAGGTAATTAACTTTATAAGGGAATTACTTATAATGATAGATAAAGAGATGGATAATTTTCCTAAAAAAGATATTGAATTAAAAAATAGAATAAGAAGTAATTCTTTTGATATTTTAGAAATTGCATATAAAGCAAACTCAATTCAAGATATAGAAAAGAAAAAAGAGTTATTGTTAATATTATTTGCAAAAATAAAAGTAATAGATTTTTTATTAAATTTATCTTCAGATAAAAAATTAATAACTATAAAAAAATATTATAAATTAGCTAATAAAATTGATGACATATTAAAATATTCAACAGGTTGGATGAATTCACTCATAAAAAATAATTGAATTAGGGTATAGTTGACAGTGGCTAGCCTCTCCTAACAACAACAACGCGAGGAATGTGTTCAATGTGAACGGCAACAATGGCTATTTGAACAACAACAACGTGAGCAATACTAATGGGCTCCGTCCGATAGCTTTTCTAAAAAACTGTGGATATATTCACTAGGGTGAAATATGAGAAGTTTTAGAAAGAAAAACAAACTATATCCTTTACTTAAGAAAACTCTTAAGTATAAAATAAAAATAGATAAATATATTTGTTAGTAGGTAGCAATATTCGAAAGGGAGTATATTTTAGAACTGTTTTTAAGGTAGTAATTTTTACTACCTTTTTAATAAGTTTTTGTAACAGATAATGGAGCTAACAAGGCTAGAAAGTTTTATCTTACCTGTATTATAAAAGTAAAATTAAATTTCAAGAAAAGTGGTGAAATTTAGGTGAGAGAAGAAAATAGTGTAAATGTCAAGTAAAAAATCCATAAAAAGTGGAAAGTTAAAAATACTAAAAAAGTGGAATATACCATTTCATAG
>CALXAD010000015.1 GCA_944386195.1 uncultured Clostridia bacterium | reverse complement strand
AAATTGAAAATAAAAATGTACAATTTTGTACAAAATTATTTTCAAAAAAATGTACATTTTTATATTGACATTAACAAAGAACATATTTGATTTAAATTGATCAATATACTTTGATGCAAGCCAATAGATTTTTGATTCATTTTCATAATCAAAATCTTTTGCACCTAAATCTGACCTTTTAACATTCCTTATATAAAGGACTCCCTTTTGTGACAAAAGCTTTCTGCACAATTGGTGCATTATGTCTCTGCCAAATCTTCTTCCTTTAAATCCTTTAAGGAATAGTTCTTTTTTGCTTACTTCTAGTATGTATGCTGGATGTACCTTTTTATCACTAGTTATATAATAACCAATGAATTTGGCATTTATCTCTTTAGGAAAAACTTCACTTGTAAAAACTTGTTTTTCGTTATAACCACTTTTTCTTTGACTTACAGTATACCTCCTTTTTTCTGGATTAGGAACCTTTATTCTTCGTTTTACTTCATTAAAAGGAACCTCTTTTTTTACTTTCATTTTTAAACCTTTCACTTAGTACCTTTATACAACAGCTTTTAGCTGTACATTGCATATTGTAACATATTTATCTTCATCAAACAACATTTTTTCTAAAGCAAACAGACCCCTATTTAAGAGGTCTGTTTGCTACTACCTTTTAGCTTCCTATCCAAGAACATTTTAAACCTGTATCAATATTAGTAACTATAGAATCTAATACAACAACTGGTCTAATATAACAAGAATTATATCCATTATTACCATATCCCAAATTAATTGCATTACCTTTATTCACATAGCAAATACTGTATTGAGGCTCATTTCCTGAATAAACATATACATTTAAAGAAGCTAGCCAATAACAAGGTTGCTTTTCTTGCTTATAATTAAATGCCTTTAGATCTGCCCATTTTATACTTCTTACCTCAAGAATTCCATCTTGATTTAAAATGGTATTACAAATACCATTCATAATAGCAGGACCATTTTCATACCCTTTTTTGCCTCTAAGGTATAATTCTTTATTAGTTACATTTAATAAATAAGCAGGATGTGTAATTCCTTTCATAGTTTCTACTAAACCTAAGAATCTTCCTCTGATTTTGCTTGGGAAAACTTCACTTGAAAAAACTTGGTTATTCTCATATCCACTATCTATTGACCTTATCATTAAACTTCTTTCTCCTGGATTAGGAACAATAATAGCTTTTTTTGCTTCTTTTAAAGTAATGAATTTATTTACATTCATTTTTTTCCTTTCGTAGGTAGTTTTTTGTATTACAGCTTTTGCTGCATATTATTATTTTACCATAATTTACAATAATATACATAGAAAAACCAGTTATTTGTTAACTGGTTCTTTTAGTTTATTTTTATAAAGCTATATCTCTATCGCTTTTTATAAAAATCTTGCCCCGCCTTAGCCGTAAGCTGTCTAAATTTTTAAGGACCTGTTCCTAAAAACAGGTGGGTGCCTACCTAAATACTCCTGGGCTTCTCACTACTATTGTGTGAGCTTGCACGCCATATTCAGAGATTGGCCCCTCTTCTATGTGTGTTGGTTCTAAAAATTTAAGTCTATACGCACTACGCAGGGAATTTATTTTTCATTATTTTTTACTTTGTTCTTAATGTGATTTTATTCTAACATATTATTTTTATATTAGCAACTTTAAATTTGTTATTAAATATCTTCTAAGTTTCTCTTTTATATTATTATCTCTTTTTTTTGAATTTATTCTCTTTTAATCAAAGTTTTTTATCATTTGATTTTTTTACATTTTTATGTTAAAATTATTTAAATTTTGTGGGAAGCAAGTATTTTGCTTCCTTTTTACATTACATATAATAAAATACATAAAAATTGCAATAAACTTCCTAAAAGTATAAATAAATGAAACACAGAATGCATGTATTTATGTTTTTTACCTAATCCATAAAGTATTGCCCCTACAGTATATGCAATTCCACCTAGTAATACTAACACAAATCCTGCTGTTCCTAGTAATTCAGGTAACATGCCTACTTTAAATATTATGCACCATCCCATTACTAAATAACATATCATTGAAAATACCTTAAACTTTTTTATATCAATTGAATTTAAAACTATTCCAAGAATTGCTACAAACCATATTACTCCAAATATAACCCATCCAGATACAGGGTCTGCTTCACGTATTGTGCATAATGCAAATGGAGTATATGAACCTGCTATTAATAAAAATATTGAACAATGGTCTAATACTTGAAATACTTTTTTAGAATATCTTTTTGGACTAAGTCCATGATATATGCTAGACATTGTATAGAGTATTATCATTGTTACACCATATATAGAACCACTTACAACTCCAAATCCATTTCCTCGTATTGCTGCAAATACAACACATAACACTAATGCAACAACGCCAAGTACTGCACCTACTATATGTGATGTCATATTAAATATTTCTTCTCCCTTTGTATATGTAGGAAGTATTCTATCTTTTAATTTTATTCTTTTCATTATATACCTCTTTTATATTTTATTCTATTTCGTTTTATTAAGATTATACTATTTTTCTTTCCGTTGTCAACTTTTTTCATTTTTTCTTAAGAATTTAAGTTTAAAAGTACATAAAAAAGTAAACAGACCCCTTATTTAAGAGATCTGTTTATTTTTATAATTCAACCCAAGAGCGATTATATCCTTTAGTACCTGTAACTGTACAAGCTAGAATAACTACAGGACGAATATAGTAGCCATCATAAATATAATTATTGTCAAAACATCGACCAACTCTGATAACTCCATCATCCACGCAGTATTCACCATGAATATAATCACCTCTAGACATTTCAACACGAGAAGCAAGCCAATATATCAATTTTTCTTTCTCATAATGAAATGCTCCTAAATCCGTCATTTTTATACTTCTAGATTTAAGAATTCCATCTTGTGCAAAAAGTTCATGACATATATTATCCATGATAGATGGTCCTTTATCATAACCTATCTTACCAGAAAGCCACAACTTTTTACCACTTATTTCCAACACATATGCTGGATAAATTTTCCCTTTTTCTTTTACTAATCCAAGAAAATCTCCTTTTATTTCAGCAGGGAAATTTTTGCTTGAGAAAAATTGATTATAATTAATTCCACTTTCTTCTGGCTTAATTTTATAATGTCTTTTTCCCGGGTTTTGAATTATAATTGGTTCCATTGCCTTTGCAATAGGTATACCCATTTTTAGTCCTTCCACTAAAATGATTTTGCAAACAGCTTTTGCTGTATGCATCTATTTTATCATATTTTACATAAAGTATCAACAATATGTATTATTTTCAAGAAAACAGACCCCTTATTTAAGAGGTCTGTTTTCATTTTTTCCATTACAGTTCAATCCAACAAAATTTTCAAGCTTCGTTAATATCAGCAACTTCAACTTCTTTAACAAATACTGGTCTAATACCATGGCATCCACAATTTTCAACTATCATATCAGAACTATACATTAATTCACTAATTACTTTTCCATAATAAAAATAATTAATACCATAATCTGTATATTTAGAAAATTTTTCTTCCTCTTGTTCTGCTAACCAATAAACTGGTAATCTTCTTTCTTTCCTGTAATTTAACATTTCCATATCTGATAATTTAATACTTCTTGCAATAATTCCATCTTGAGATAAAAGACTACAAATATTATCCAAAATTATTTGTGCATTATCATATCCATTTTTGCCACTAAGATACAATTCTTGATTGCTTACTTCTACTGATGCATATACAGGGTAATATATATTTGCTTCTAACTTTTGTAATCCTACAAATTTTGCTTTTATCTTCTCTTGAAATATACTACTTGTAAAAATTTGGTCTTTAGAATAGCCACTTTGCTTAGCTTCTATTACTATGCTTTCTTTTCTTGGATTTTGAACTATAATTGGCTCTATTGCTTCTGCAATAGTAATTCCCATTTTTAGTCCTTTCACTAAAATGATTATATAAACAGCTTTTGCTGTATGTATCTATTTTATCACATTTGACATAAAATAGCCAAAAAACAAGTAATTAAAATTATAATTACTTGTTTTTGTTTATTAATCACATTTTAAAACAATATCATTATTTTTTAATGTTTCTTTTATATCTATTACTCTTTGATTTGAAGAACCTCTCCATTTAAGAGTTGGGTCATGAAGTTCATCTACATATTGTCCATCAACTAATACATCAATATATTTAAATACCTCTTTACCTTTTAAATCTTCATATCTAAAACCTGACCATACCCATATATTTTTATTTGGATATTTTTCTTTAAATGCTTTTGCTAATTTAGTTGTTCCTTCAATGTTTACAGGATGCATAGGTTCTCCGCCTAAAATAGATAATCCTACTATATGGTCTTTATTACTTAAATCTAATACTTTATTTATTGTATCATCTGTAAATTCTTTTCCACCTTCAAAATCCCAAGTTTCAGAATTAAAACAATTCTTACAATGGAAATGGCATCCTTGCATAAATATAGATACTCTTACACCTGGTCCGTTTGAAATATCCATTTTTCTAATTAGATTATATCTCATAACTATTCAGCCACCTTATTATCAATATGTAAAACTCTTTCTTTTATTTCCTGTGTTCTTCCTTTATTCCAGAAATTAGTTCCAATATAACCACAAGTACGTCTTGCTACATTTAATGTATTATGGTCTCTATTACCACAGTTTGGACAATACCATTCTAAGTTATCATCTATTAAAATTTCCCCAGTATATCCGCATTTTTGGCAATAATCTGATTTAGTATTAAGTTCAGCATACATTATATTATCATATATGAATTTTATAACTTCTATAATTGCATCTAAGTTATTTTGTAAATTAGGTGTTTCTATATATGAAATTGCTCCACCTGGACTTAATTTTTGGAATTCACTTTCTAATTTTAATTTAGAAAATGCATCTATTTCTTCAAATACTGGAACATGATATGAATTAGTAACATATCCTCTATCTGTTATTCCCTTTATTGTTCCAAATCTTTCTTTTAAGCATTTTGCAAATTTATATGTTGTAGATTCTATTGGTGAACCATATACAGAATAATCGATATCTTCTTCTTCTTTCCATTTATTTGTCATATCATTTAAATGTTGCATTACTTTTAATCCAAATTCTTTACCTTCTCCATTATCTGTATGAGAATGTCCTGTCATAACTTTTACACACTCATATAATCCTGCATATCCTAGAGATATTGTTGAATATCCATGATGTAATAATTCATGTATTGATTCTCCTCTGTCTAATCTTGCTAAAGCTCCATTTTGCCAAAGGATTGGTGCTACATCACTTGTTACATTACTTAATCTCTTATGTCTTATTTGTAATGCTCTATGGCATAATTCTAATCTTTCATCAAATATCTTCCAGAATTCTTTCATATCACCATCTGCTGAAAGTGCCACATCTGGTAAGTTTATAGTTACAACTCCTTGATTAAATCTTCCATAGTATTTTCCTTTTCCTTTGACATAGTTTTTAGCTTTTGCAATGTTTCCTAAACTCATTGTTCTATCTGGAGTAAGGAATGACCTACATCCCATACATGGATAGCAATCTCCATCACCTAGTTCATTTTTCTTTAAGTCTTTCATTACTTTTTCAGAAATATAATCTGGAACCATTCTTTTTGCTGTACATTCTGCAGCAAGTTTTGTTAAATACCAATATTTACTATCTTCATGTATATTATCTTCTTCTAATACGTATAAAAGTTTTGGAAATGCTGGAGTTATATATACTCCTTTTTCATTTTTAAATCCTAATATTCTTTGTCTTAGGAATTCTTCAATTATCATAGCTAATTCATCTTTGTATTCGTCTGTTTCTCCTAAATACATACAAACTGATAAAAATGGTGCTTGTCCATTTGTATTTGTCATAGAATTTACTTGATAATTAAATGTTTGTACTCCATCTTCAACTTCTTTTTTTGTATCTTGTTTTGCAAATTTCTCACATTCTTCTTTACTTAAATGTCTATCTTGATATTTTTTATAATATTTTTCATAACTACTTCTTACAAATGGAGCTAAATGTGTAAGTGAAACTGTTGCTCCACCATAGCTTGATGATGTTACTGCTAAAATAATTTGTGTTGCTATTGTTGCAGCTGTTATAAATCTATGTGGTTTTTCTATCATAACACCATTTATTACTGTTCCATTTTGTAACATATCATCTAAATTTATTAATTCACAATTGTGTAAAGCATTTTGTGCAAAATAATCTGCATCATGGAAATGAATAATTCCTTTATCATGTGCTTCTACTATATCTTCAGGAAGTAAAAATCTTCTTGTTATATCCGTACTTGTTATTCCTGCTAAATAATCTCTTTGCGTTGTTACTACTTCTGCATTTTTATTTGAGTTTTCACTATTCCAATACTCATTTTCACCTTCGATTAATTCTTTTATTGTTTTATCTGTTGTATTAGCTTTTCTTACTAATTCTCTTGTATATCTATATGTAATGTATTTTTTAGCTAATTCATATTTATCAAATTCCATTAATTTTTGTTCTATTATATCTTGAATATCTTCTACTAAAATTCTCTTTTTATTTAATTCTTCTATATATTTTATAATTTCTTCTATTTCTTCTTTAGTCGCTTTTTTATTTCCTTTTACTTCATTATTTGCTTTTCCTATTGCTATTCTAATCTTTTCTGGGTCATAATCTACAATGTGTCCATCTCTTTTTACAATTTTCATTTCTTTTGTTCCTCCCTTTTCATTTTTTATGAGTAAATAATATATATAAATTTTAAAATTAACAAGTTGCACTTGCACCTTTTTTATTTTTTTGTTAAAATATTTTTTAGGTGATTATTATGACTACTCCTTTTCAAGATTTAACAAAATCTCAAATAAATAAATTGTATGATTTACTAGGCGTTCACATCTATACTTTTAATGATAATCAAGAGATTTTGCCTACTATAAAAAACGAAAATATAATTGGAATTATTTTAGATGGTTATGCTCAAATTTTAAATATTGAATATAACGGTAATGAAATTATTACTGAAAATCTTTATAAAAATAGTATTTTTGGTAGCAATATTTCTTTAACAAATAGTGAAAATTATCAAATAATCGCAAGACAAGAAACTATTGTTTTAGTAATTGATTATGATAAATTAATTAATCCTAAAAATTTAGTTCATAATTATTTTAATATTTTTCTTAGAAATTTATTTGATATAATTAATATAAAATTTAAAGAAAAAAATGAAAGAATTAAAATTTTAGAAAAAAAACAAATAAGAGATAAATTACTAGAATATTTTGAGATGGAACATAAAAAAAGCCGTCTAAAAAGTATCTATATTCCTTTTTCTTTTAAAGATTTAGCTGATTATCTTGCTGTTAATAGGTCCGCTATGTTTAGAGAATTAAAACATTTAAAAGATGAAAATCTAATTGAAATAAAAAATAGAAGAATTACTTTATTATATAAAAATTTATAATAATTTAAAATTAGTACACCTAATTTAAGGTATACTAATTTTATTTTTTTATTTCTTTAGCTAATTTTCCTATTGCTTTTGTTTCTATTCTAGATACATATGAACGTGATATTCCCATCATTTTTGCTATTTCATTTTGCGTTTTTGGTTTGTTTCCACCTAAACCGTATCTTAATTCCAATATTTCTTTTTCTCTTTTCTTTAATAATGTTTTCATTTTTTCATAAAGTAATTTTATCTTCATTTTTATATCTACTTCATCTTCTATATTTCTTTCATTGTTCTCTAGTATTTCTTGAAGTGTTAATACGTTATCATCTTTATCTTTTCCTATTGGCTCATTTAAATACACTTCTGCATCTAGTTTTTTAGTTGCTCTTAGATGCATTAATATTTCATTGTCAATACATCTTGATACATATGTAGAAAGTCTTGCTCCTTTTTCTATGTTAAAGCTTTTTATTCCTTTTATTAGTCCTATTGTTCCTATTGATATTAAATCATCTTGGTCTACTTTTGTTGAACTGTATTTTTTTGCAACATGTGCAACTAGTCTTAAGTTTCTTTCTATTAAAATATTTCTTGCTTCTTCATCTCCTTTTGCCATTTGTTCTAAATAATTTCTTTCTTCTTCTTGTGATAAAGGTTCTGGAAATAAATTTCCACTTTGAATATATCCGAACAGCAAATACTGCTGTTTTCAAAAATTCAATAAAACCATATATTCCTGTAATACAAAGTGCTGATAACATAAATGCACCCCCATCTTTCAACTATTCAAATTATATGAATTTTAAAAAATAAAGTGCATGTATATTTTAATTTTATTTTTAATAAATTTTAATGAGGTGTTTTTATTGGATTTTCTTTCTAATTGTTTTAAAGGTATTCTAATTGGTTCTGGTGCAATTCTACCTGGAATTAGTAGTCGGAGTGTTATGCGTTATTTTTGGAATTTACGA
Source organism: uncultured Clostridia bacterium (assembly GCA_944386195.1). GTDB lineage: Bacteria > Bacillota > Clostridia > TANB77 > CAG-508 > CAG-269. Next base: position 35,444 of record CALXAD010000015.1, on the reverse strand, counting down.
AAAATTATTAGATAGCATTTTAAATTTTTTTAAAGATATTAAAAATAATTTTAAATTTTTATTTCCTATTTCTATAGGTATTTTTATTGGTGTTCTTATTTTTAGTAATATTTTAAATTATTTTTTTATTAATTTTCCTATACAAATTGAATCAATTTTTATTGGTTTGATTTTAGGTAGTATTCCTTCTTTGCTTAAGGAATGTAAAATAAAGTCTAATTTTAAGCTTAAATATTTACTATATACTATAGTTGCCTTTTTTATTGGTATAGCTTTGGTTGTATTAGAAAATTATTTTTCTAGTAATACATCTTTTGAAAGTTTTAGCTTTTTATACTTAATTTTAGCAGGTTTTATTATGTCCATAGGAATTGTTGTTCCTGGTATTAGTAGTACTATTATTTTAATGATTATGGGAGTATATAGTACTTATCTTTCTTCTATTTCTAACTTATATTTTCCTGTGCTTATTCCTATGGGAATAGGTCTAATTTTAGGTAGCCTTATTTTTATGAAAATTACAAATTTTCTACTTAAACATTTTTATGCACAGACTTTTTCTTCAATAATTGGCTTTTCATTAGGTTCTATTTTTGTGCTTCTTCCTAATATTTCTTCCTTTTCTTCTTTTGTTATTTCTATTTTGTGTATTATTTTAGGATATTTGCTTATGTCTTTAACAAAAAAATAGAGAAAATCCAAAATAATTTTCTCTATTTTCTATAACTTATTTTTTTCTTCTTATTATCCAATCTTTTTTACATTCAATTGGAAGTTTCATTTTAACTTTTTGTCCTTTAACACCTGGGCTTACTTCATTTATTTCTTCATCTGTTTCAACATCATATAATTTTTCTATTTTAAATTCTACTGGTTCTATTTTTCCTGGTACTATTATTTCTAATGTATCTCCAACTGTAAGTTTATTTTTTATTTCTATTGTTGAAATATCATCATTATATTCTACTACTTTTCCACCAAATTCGTAGTTTTCATTATATTGTCTTCCATTATATTCTTGTATATCTTTATTATTTCTATCATTAAAATAAAATGTTGTTAATCCTCTTGTTTTTACTTTTTCTATCTCTTTTAGATATTTTGTATAATCATAATTCTCTGGGTCTTTTTCATAATCATCAATTGCATTTCTATATGCATTTATTACACTTGCTAAATAATATTCTGTTTTTAGTCTTCCTTCTATTTTTAGGCTGTCTACTCCCATATCTATTATTTCTGGTATTTCCTTTATTAAGCATAAGTCCTTTGATGAGAATATACTTGTTCCATGCTCATCTGTTTCTACTGGCATTAATTCTCCCGGATGATTTCTGTCTTCTGCATATAAATTATATTGCCATCTACAACTTTGTGCACAATCTCCTAAATTTGCACTTCTACATGCTAAGAAGTCACTTAAGAAACATCTTCCTGAATATGCAAAACATATTGCTCCATGAATAAATATTTCTATTTCCATATCTTCTGGTTTGTTTTTCATTATATATTTTAATTGTTCTTTATTCATTTCTCTTGCCATTATCATTCTTTTTGCACCATTTTTATACCAGAAGTTTGCTGCATGTAAACTTACTACATTTGCTTGTGTACTTACATTTATTTTAACACTTGGTGCATATTTTCTTAATATGTCTATTACTCCTCCATCTGCTGCTATTATTCCATCTGGTTTTAATTCTTCTAGTTTTTTCGCCATTTCTATTATTTCGTCATATTTTTCATCCCATGCAAATATATTCAATGTTACATACACTTTTTTTCCTATACTATGTGCATATTTTATTGTATTTTCTAAGTCTTCATTTTGCATTTCTGCTCTTGTTCTTAATGATAGTGATGATGTTCCACAATATACTGCATCTGCTCCATAAAGATAAGCTATTTTTGCTTTTTCAAATGAACCTGCTGGTGCTAATAATTCTACTTTTTTCATTATTTTTCTTCCTTTCTTTATTTTTTTCTTGTTATTGCTAATCCATCTCCAACTTCTAATATCTTTGTTTCAAGTTCCGGATTTTCTGTTGTTTCTTTTATATATTCTCTTAAATTTCTTACAGCTGTACGTTGTTTATGTTTATTATAATCACTTAATACATATCCTTTATATAATATATTATCTGCAAATATTATACCTGTATCTTTTAACATTCTAAGTGATTCTTTTAAGAAAAATGGATATTTTCCTTTTGCTGCATCTATAAATATTGCATCATATTTTTTATTTAAAGTAGGTAAAATCTCTACTGCATCTCCTTCATAGATATGTATTTTATTCTCTAGACCTACTTTTTTTATGTTTTCCCTTGCTTCTTTTATTCTTTCTAAATCTCTTTCTATTGTGTCAATTGTTCCATCTTTATCTAAAAATTCAGTAAAACATATTGCTGAATATCCTACTGCTGTTCCTATTTCTAAGAAGTTTTTTGGTTTTTCTTTGCTTAAATATTCTTCTATTACTTCTAATGTATCATCCATTATTATGGGGATATGTTCTTCTAATGCTTTTTCTTTTATTTTATTTAATTCTTCTTTGTTCACACTTTTCACCTCTTTGAGACAAAGGGGGACGGAGCCATTTTGTCTCATTTTTACATTTTTTACAAAATGAGACAAAAAAGGCCCGTCCCAAAAATTCTCATTATTTTCTTCTTGCTGCTCTTTCTCTTTCTTTAGTGTCTAGTATTTTCTTTCTTAATCTTATTGATTTTGGTGTTACTTCTACTAGCTCATCATCTTGTATAAATTCTATTGCTTGCTCTAAGCTCATTTGGATTGGTGGTACTAAACGTAATGCTTCATCTGAACCTGATGCTCTTGTGTTTGTTAAGTGTTTTTCTTTACATACATTTATACTTAAGTCTTCTCCTCTTGAGTTTAGTCCTACTATCATTCCTTCATATACATCTACACCAGGACCTATAAATAATTCTCCTTTATCTTGTGCATTGTATAATCCATATGTTACTGATTTTCCGTTTTCAAATGCTACTATTGTTCCTCTAACACGTGCTTGGATTTCTCCTTTATAAGGTTCATAACCATTAAAGATATGGTTCATTGTTCCTTCGCCTTTTGTATCTGTTAAGAATTCTGTTCTATATCCTATTAATCCTCTTGAAGGTATTTTAAATTCTATTTTTGTATGTCCATCTTCTGCTGGTTCCATATTTACCATTTCGGCTTTTCTTCTTCCTAGTTTTTCTATTACTGTTCCTACACTATCATCTGGAACATTTACTACTAGGTCTTCTATTGGTTCACATTTTTGTCCATTTATTTCTTTGAAGATAACTTTTGGACGTGATACTAATAATTCAAATCCTTCTCTTCTCATTGTTTCGATTAATACTGATAAGTGAAGTTCTCCCCTTCCTGATACTTCAAAACTATCTGCTGAGTCTGTTTCTTTTACTCTTAATGATACGTTTCTTTCTAGTTCTTTAAATAATCTATCTCTAATATGACGTGATGTTACAAATTGTCCTTCTCTTCCTGCAAATGGTCCATTGTTTACACTAAATGTCATAGATACTGTTGGTTCATCTATGTCTACAAATGGTATTTTTTCTGGATGGTTTACATCACAGATTGTATCTCCTATATTTATATCTGGTATTCCTGCTACTTCTATGATGTCTCCTGCTCCACCTTCTTCTACTTCTACTTTATCTAGCCCTTGATGTGTATATACTTTTGCAATTTTCCCTTGTGTTATTTTGTCTTCTTTTCCACATATTGCAACTTGCATACCAACTTTCATTGAACCTCGTTCTACTCTTCCTACTGCAATTCTTCCTACATAATCATCATAATCTATGTTTGATACTAACATTTGCGCTGGTCCATCTTGGTCACATGCTGGTGGCTCTATTGTGTTTACTATTGTTTCAAATAAACAATGTAAGTTATCACTTTCATCTTCTAAATTCATTTTAGCAATTCCGTTTTTTGCTGATGCATATACTACTGGGAATTCTAATTGTTCATCTGATGCATCTAATTCTATAAATAGTTCTATTACTTGGTCTACTACTTTTTGTGGATTTGCTCCTGGTCTATCTATTTTGTTTATTACTACTATTGGTTTTAATCCTAATGCTAATGATTTTTTTAATACTTCTCTTGTTTGTGGCATTGCTCCTTCAAAGGCATCGACTAATAAAAGTACTCCATCTACTGTTTTTAGTACTCTTTCTACTTCTCCTCCAAAGTCTGCATGCCCTGGTGTGTCTACTATGTTTATTTTTACACCATTATACATTACTGATGTGTTTTTAGATAGTATTGTTATTCCTCTTTCTTTTTCTAGGTCATTTGAGTCCATTATTCTTTCTTGTACTTTTTCGTTGTCTCTAAATACATGACTTTGTTTTAACATTGCGTCTACTAATGTTGTTTTTCCGTGGTCTACGTGTGCTATTATTGCAATATTTCTTATGTTTTTGTTGTTGTTCATTTTCTACCCCTCTTTTTATTATATTTTTTCCTAAGTCCGAAAAAAAGGGACTTAAGATCTCCTTAAATCCCAATTATTATATATCTTTTTTAGCTTTTTGTCAACCAGTTTTGCCTTACATTTTTCGTAAACCTTAACTTTTTATTTTTTTTCTTAACATTACAAATATATTTATAAATTTTTTCTTCTTTATATCTTTCACATTTTTTACAATCAAAATTTATTTTTCCAACTTCTTTACTTCCATCACACTTATATTTTTCTATTAATTCTTTTGTGTTTTTATCATAATCAAATAATAATTCTTTATCTTCTATTAATTCTAAATATTTAAATGCATATGTTACTGGTATTCCTATTTTACATAGTCCTGGTTTTAAACATTTTTTCTTAAATCCAAATAATTCACTTAAAAATATCGCATCATTTCCTACCGCTATTACAAATGCTCCACTTCTTACTAATAATATCTTTTCTTCATTTTCTAATTTTAATTTTTCTACTCTTTCTAAAATAAAAATCTTACCTTTCATCATTTTATTATTTCTAGTCTATTTTTACAAAAAAATAGACTAGTCTGGTAAGACTAGTCCGGTAGGAGAATTTGCTTATTGGTGTCTTACGCCACCTTAAACCAATTCTTCCTACCTACCTTTCTATTTTATTAATTTACACACTAATTTAAATAACTCCTACACACTAATCTTGACAAGCTCGATGGATGAATTACCATTTTCTATGAAATGGTATATTCCACTTTTTTAGTATTTTTAACTTTCCACTTTTTATGGATTTTTTACTTGACATTTACACAGATAACAGATTTCACATTACTTTACTGCAAGACACAGGCGACCACTGTAGCCGTTGTTGTTGGCACTCCCACTGCTGTCGTAGAAATAGAATACTCCTGCAAGGGAACCATCGTCATAGTCCCCTCCACGCATAAAGAACGGACTGTACGAATCCACAAAGTTAGCATAATCACCATGCCATCCACTTGTTTCATAAGTTGCATCTCCTGGTTTATATGCTGAACTTGCTGAAGTTCCTGTATATGCTGTTGAAAATTCATCACTTGTTCCGTTGGCAAATGAACTTCCGACTGAAAGTGAAATACCTCCATTGTAATATGCTGCTACACGTTCATATGCTCCTCCTGATAAGTCATATATTCCTGTTTCATTTCCTGTACTACTTTGTTCTGGATTTACACTAATTCCTGCATCGGCTGTTATATAACTACTATTATCATTTTTTTCTACTTCTTCTCCATTTCTTCCGTATTTACTTTCTGTTAAATATGCTACTGCTCCCCATTCGCTATTTTTTAACATGTGTGAATTTAAATTTGTAGCATATGCTCTTGCATTTGTGTACATATTTCCTATTGTACAATATCTCCATGAACTCATTCTTGGTTGTACTGCTATTGCTTTATCTGTATTATTACTTGAATCTACTATTATATTTCCTGCTGTACTACTATTTGTATTTATATTACTACTATCCGCTTTATTTACTAGACTACTTTCGTATTTTCCTACCCATATTCCTGGTAAATCTTCGCTCCATCCTCCATTTTCATAATTGTTTGCACTATCATTCATAAATGCTGGATGTACTCTAAAATAATCTCCTACATTTAAGCTTGTTGTACTTGCTACTCCATTTACTTTTCTTCCTTCTTTATCTACTATTCCTCTACTGTCTGAATATCCTATTATTCCACTTGTATCTCCATTTGTTAAATAGGCAGCTTTTGTTTCTTGTGAACTAAAATATATTATTTTATATGCATATCTTGGTATCCATACAAAATAACTCTCTACTCCATTTATTGTTACCTTTGCATTTGCCCATTTATTTTCATCATAATTATAGTCTGTTCCTGATACCCAATTACTATTTTCGTATTTTACTAGTTCCATTGTTGTTCCTTCTGGTAAATCTTCTTTTATTGTTGGTGCATTTGGTGTTTCTGATACATAATTTGTATCTCCTAATAACCATTTTATCTCTATTACACCATAATCCATTGTTGCTATACTTCCTCCTGCTTCTGGTTCTGGTGTTTCTTCTGGTGCTTCCAATGGTCCTGTTATATTTCCATTTTCATCTATCATATATTGTCTATTAGATTCATCAAATGTTACTATTATTGGACTTGTTCCTTCTGCATCTGCTTTTGTTCCATTTAATCCAAATTGCTCATCCATATCTCCATCTGTTACTGCTCCATTTCCATTTTTCTTTGCAACTGCTCCTGTATATGCTAATGATATACCTTCTTTTTCTGCTCCTACTTCTGTTTGACTTTTTGCATTTTGTGCTTGGGTTAGTATTCCGTTATTTCCTGTTAACATTGCAATACTTACTCCTGCTAGGATTAGCAAGACTATGATTGTAATTACTAATGCTATAAGTGTAATTCCTTCTTCATTTCTTTTTAATCCTTTTTTGTTTTCTTTCATTTAAAATTCCTCCTTTGATTTTTTATTTTATATTTTTAAAATTTAATAACAAAACACAAAAAAGACAGCAATAAAAATCTGTTTTAAAACAGACTTTTACTACTATCTTCTTTTAATCTATGTTTAATAAAACTATACTTTATTTCACTAAAGTGTAGCTCTCTCTCTCTCTCTCTCTCTCTCTTACAGTACCAATGGTTATAGCTTTCATTTGAAATTCTCTCCTTTTCTTTTGTTTTTTCTTTTCTTATTTTATACATAAATTAAGTATTTGTAAATAGTTTTTCTTAATTTTGTATCTTTTTTTAATTGTTCTCTTAAATCTTTTTGAAATCAAAAATCTAAAAAGCTGATATCTATCATATTTTCATAACTTATTCCTATTACTTAGCTAGTTCTATAATATTATCCATAATTTCTTTAGTAATATTATCTAAAATATCTTTATCCTTAGAACCTTTATATTTACTATAATCTAAAGGCTTTCCATAATTAATAGTAAGCTTTCTTAATTCTTTAGTTCCACCTTTAATACCACAAGGAACTACTTTAGCACCACTTCTTAATGCAAAAAATGCTACACCATCTTTTACCTTTTCACCTTTAGCTAAACCATTTCTAGTACCTTCTGGGAAAAGAGCAATACACTTACCCTCTTTTAAATCTTTTAAAGAATTCTTAATTGCTGCTATATCTTTTTCATCCCTTTTAACAGGAATTGCCTCAAAAGCCCAACCCAGAAAAGCTAAAAACTTATTTTTATATAACTCTTCTTTAGCTAAAAACTTAATATCTCTTTTAGCAGTTGCAACAATTAAAGGTGGGTCTATATAACTTCTATGATTTCCACAAAATATAACAGGGCCTTCTTTAGGAACATTTTCTAAACCATTTATCTCTAAATGATAAAATAATTTAAACCAAATATATAAAGCACCTCTTACTATAAATTTAACAACTTCTTTAACTCCACTTTTTAGTTTTTTCATATCCTTCTCTCCTTATTCCTTACGCTCTTTTCTTATTAATTATTTGTATAATTCTATTTGCAACTTCTTCTATTGTCATACTACTAGAATCAATATAAATTGCATCTTCTGCTTGTTTTAAGGCTCCTATTTCCTTTTCTTTATCATTCTTGTCACGTAATTTTATATTATTATAAATTTCTTCATAACTCATATTAGTAATTCCTAATTCCTCATTTTGTTTTAATCTTCTTTTTGCTCTTTCATCAATACTTGCATCTAAATATATTTTAACATCGGCATTAGGAAATACATAAGTTCCTATATCTCTACCTTCCATTATTACGTCCTGTGACTTTGCTTGAGCTCTAAATATATCATTTAACTTAAATCTAACCTCTTTTATAGAAGAAACCTGTGAAACTATTTTTGCAACATCAGATTCTCTAATTCTTTTAGTTACATCTATTCCATTTAAATATATTAAATCTTTATCATTTTCTTTCTTGTATTCTATATTTATTTTATTTAATAAATCTATTATTTTATTAGTTTCAGATATATCTATATTATTTTCTATAGTAGCTAAAGCGACACATCTATATGCTGCTCCTGACCCTATATTTGTTAGATTTAATTTTTTACTTACAATCTCTGTTACAGTCCCTTTTCCACTTCCAGCAGGACCATCTATTGCAACAATAAAAGACATTTAATTTTCCTCCCCTTCTTGTGGTACATAAATATTTTTAGCAACTATTTCTAATTCAACAACATTCATAGCTGTTAATTTTTCTATTTCCTTTTTAGCTTTTTCTTTAAACTCATTTAAACCTTCTATTACATTATAGCCATAAACAATACTTACTTCCATATAAATCTTAGCACCTTCACCATAATTTTCTACTCTAGTTCTTAAAATCTTGTGTATAGCTGGCATTTGTGTTGCTAAATACTCTAATATTTGTCTAAAAACTAAATCAGAAATAGTAAATTTACCAAGATAACTAAATGTAGGTCTTATTATAGACTTTTCTGATATATATGGTTTTTGTCCCTTTCCTTTTGATTTAAATATCTGAAGTGGGTCTAATAAATACCCAGAAAAATCTTTTTTTATTTCAAATGTAGGAACTGGTATAACATGCTTTCCTTCTGTTACTCTTATTCTTCTTGCTGTTTTCATTTCTTGTTCAGTTGCTACATCTGTAATATATGTTGTGTCAGATACTTCAGGTAAACCAAGATTTTTAGCAATCTTTTGTACCATTCCATCAGATGTTCCAAGTATTAAAATACTTTGTGGTTTATATTTTTTTAAAGCTTTTATTATTGGCTCTCTTTCCTTCTCTTCATAAAATAAAGCATGTCTTACAGTTGCAACTTTAGTTGCTGCTTTCTTTGCTGACTCTCCTGCTACTACTTCATTATCTTTAATAAGTAAACCATCATCAATAATAAAATTAATATTTTTTTCTCCAGCTACCATTTGTGCTCTATAGCTTTTTCCTGTACCTGATGGTCCAACAAAAGCATATACCTTAATTTTTTTCATAAAAGGTAACTTCTCTTTAATATCATCTAATAACATTCTTTTAGCTCCTATTTCATGTTTATTATTCATTTACAAATTGTATTATATCATTTTATCCAATTATTCACAATAATTTTTTAGAAAAATGATTATACGAAAAATACCCCTGTAATAATTACAAGGATATTCTTTAACTATAAATTATACTTTTTCTTTATTTCTTCTAATTCTTCTCTAGAAAGTTTAGTTACTTTCATTATATTATTCATATCCATTTCTAATTTAAACATTGCTATTGCTGTTTCTTGTTTTTCTTCTTCTCTTCCTTCCTCTCTTCCTTCATCTTTTGCACATCCTATATCATTATAATAATCTCTTTCCCATTTATCTCTTAATTTTAGTATTCCTCTTAAACTTGGGTCCGCTGTTAATTTGTCTACCTCTTCTTTTGCTTCTTTTATTGTCTTATTTTTTGTTATTGCCATTTCTACCATCTCCTTATCATCATCTATTAATGCTATCCATTGATTTAATTTATCGTTTATATCAATTTTAGCTCTTCTAAACTTTCGTAATTCTATATAATAGAATTTCTGATTTTTTATTGTCTCATATTCTCTATGTTTATTTATTACTGTTACTGTATCCGATATGTATTCTTTAAATTCCAATAATTCATAATCTAATATATTTATCATTATTATTTGTTTTAAACTTTCATATTCTTCTCCTGCTTTTGAGCTCTCTGTTATTAGTCTTGCTGCATAATATAATGTCCTTTTTTCTATATCTTTTTGATTTCTTATTTGTAATTCTATATTTACTATTATTTCATTATTTATTTTTGCTTCTAAATCTAATCTTCCTCCCTTTTCTTCTTTTGCTAATTGTTCTAATGTATATTCTGTTATTATTTCTATTTTATCTATTTTTATTTCTAATAGTTCTTCTAAAAAACTTTTTAAAAACCTTTCATTTCCTTGTTTTTCAAAAAAAGCTTTAAAAAGTATGTCATTTTTTAAATTGTATTTACTATTCAATATTTACTTATTACTCCTTTCTGTATTATAACAATTTTTAGCCCCAATTTCAATACTTATTAATAAATTTTTATTTTTACTCTGGAATTTTTTTCGAATTAAAATTTTGATTTATAAAAAATTTGGAAAATAATCTTTTATATTTATATCATATTTTACATTATTTGTAAAACCTTTTTTAAAAAATAACAAAAAAAGTAATAGAATTAAATTCCATTACTCTTTTTATGCATTATCATCTTTATTAACTTCTTTCAATAACTCTAATTGTGAAATCAAAAGAGACTCCATTTTTGCTTTATAGATATCGAATTGTTTTTTTATGTCTTCTACTTCCTTTGTTTTTGCAACTATTTCATTATTTAAAGTATCAACTTGTTTTTGAGCATTAGCTTTTGCTTCATTTGTTATTTGGTCAGCTTGTTGTTGTGCAACTTTCTTTATATCTTCAGCAGTTGACTGAGCCATTACTAATGTATTTTGTAAAGTAGATTCAATATTTTTATAATGTTCTAAACTTTTATTTAATTCTTCTACTTTAGCTTTTAACTCTGATACTTCTTTATAATTTTTAGAATAATCTGCTGTTAAATCATCTAAAAAATCATCTACTTCTTCTACGCTATATCCATTCATCATTTGTTTAGCAAATCTTTTATTTTCTATATCTAATGGTGTAATCATTACATTTCCCCCTTATGGATATCTATTAGTTTATTCCATTGTTTTTAAGCCATGAAACTGATAGCTTATTCTTCATCTCTTCTCTAGCCATCTCATTTGTAATTTCATAGTTTGATGGTGCAACTAAGAAAATAGAGTTTGATACTTTTTGAATATAACCATCTAAAGCATATACTCCACCACTAATAAAGTCAACAATTCTTCTAGCAACATCTTTATTTACATACTCTAGATTTACAATTACAGATTTTTTCTCTTTTAAGAAAGAACAAATTTCATCTGATTGTTCAAAAGATGTTGGTTGTGATATAACCATCTTAATTGCATTTGGTTGTGATTGAGGCATTTGAACTACTTTTTCCTTATTTTTTCTTCCAAATAGTTGCTTTTTGTTATTTTCTTCTGTAACATCATCCTCATCATCATATTCATATACATTTTCATCATCGTATTCTTCCTCTGGTTCTGCTGAATCCATTCCAAATAAATCCCAAACCTTATTCATTAATGCTCCTGACATAAAAAAACCTCCTAAATTAACTTCCTTTGTTTATTGTTTACGTCTTTAAGTATCTACTTTTTTTGTCGTATTGTCAATATTTTTTGCGAATGTCATTAAATTTTAATATTCCTGTAATATTCCTGTAATATTATTGTATTTTACTTAAATCTGGATGAATTAAAATCTCATCATAAATTGAAATCTTTTTATAATTTGCAATTTCTTCATCTGAAAATCCTAATTCTTTTAATTCTTCAGTACTATATGAATCAATAATTGAATAATTATCTCCTTGTCTTTTTACTTTTACCAAAATCTTACTTAAATATCCAGCTCTATTTCTTACAACATAATTTAAATCATTTTCATTCACAATAGCTTCATTAGGTACTTTTAATCCTGATGCATCCCACCATATTAAATCAAATGTTATTTTTCTGTAATTAATCAATTCTTCTATTTGTTTTTTTACTTCTAAAATTATTATAATGTCTCCATCATCTTCTTTTATAATATTTGTAACTTCTGCTGGGATTTCTGCATTATTAGACAGACGTACTTTTACATCATCTCCAACTTCGGCTTGTTTTGCTTCTTCTGAAGATGTAATAGTCGCTATATAACATGAAAAATTATCTATTACTTTTCCTTCTTCATCACTTGTTGCAACTATCTTACCTGTACTTAAATTTAAACTTTCCAAATATTCTTTATTAAGACTACTAAAATTATTTGGTGTTAAAGTTTCTTCTAGCCCATCTACTCTATATGAAACAATTCCACTCATAGGAGCTTTTACATATTCTGCTCCTGAGTTCAATTCATTTTCATACCCTTTTCTTTCATTTATCAATTGTCTTAAATACGAACCTTGTGGACTTGACTCTCCAGCTGTCTTCGCTTTTTTTGTAACTAAATCATCTATTTCTTTTTTCTCTTCCTCTAACCTACTTGTATCTGTTATTTGACTTATATTTTTCAACTTATCATCTATTTGATTTTCTAATAGCTTCATATCTGATGTAAATAAACTTTCATCTTCTTCTGCCATAGCTTCTTGGATTTTAACATCTAAATCTGCTATTTTACTTTTTAAGCTATCTTCATTCGTACTATAATATCTAAATATATTTTCATTAACTGCTGCTTTTTCGCCCTCACTAATAATTTGTTCCATACCATTTTTGTAGTTATTTCCCTTTACTACTTTTTCATTCCTAATTATATATCCTATATCTGTTTCTTCCTTATAAAGTTTTCCTTTTTCTACAGTAAATACATTTGTTGGTTGTTTTATTAGCAAATAAATTATATAAATTAAGTAAATGGCTAAAAGTACTAATGCTATATACAATATTATAGCTTTTTTCATATTAAGTTTCTTTTTTTCTGTTTTAGCTTTTGTTTGCTTCTTTATTTGTTCTTTCAACTTTTAAACCCTCCAAAATAATTTCTATATTATTTTGTATTGTATTTTTTCCTACGTCTAACCATATTGTTTGTTTATTTTTTCTAAACCATGTTAATTGTCTTTTTGCATATCTTCTTGTTTCTTGTTTTATTTTTTCAATCATTTCTTCTTTAGTTAATTTTCCCTCTAAATATTCTACAACTTCTTTATATCCAAGTCCTTGCATTGCTGTTGGGAAATCATTATATTTTTTATATATTTTTTCTACTTCTTGTATTAGCCCCTCTTCAATCATTTTGTCTACTCTCTTGTTTATTCTATCATATAATTTTTCCCTGTCCATGTTCAAAGCATAAACTTTGTAATCATATTCCACTTCTTTTTGTCTTGATTTTCTCTCTTGCTCTGTTTTATTTTCTCCTGTTGCATGATATATTTCAAGAATTCTTAAGATTCTTTTTTTATCATTTTTACTTATTTTTTCAATTGCTTCAGGGTCTATTTCTTTAGCTACATTATAAAGCTCTTCTAACCCTTTTTCTTTAACTTCTTTTTCCAAATGCTCTCTATATTCTTTATCAAATTCTATATCCTGATATTCTATTTCATATATCAAACTATCTATATAAAGACCAGTTCCTCCTACTACTATAGGAACTTTTCCTTTGTTTAAAATTTCTCTTATAGCCTTTTTGGCATCTTTTTTATAATCTGCAACGCTATATCTTTCATTTGGTGAAATTATTCCTATCATATAATGTTTTATTCCTTGCATTTCTTCTAAAGTCGGCTTTGCAGTTCCTATATCCATTTCTTTATATATTTGCATAGAATCACAAGAAACTATTTCTCCATTTACTTTTTTTGCAAGTTCTATTGATAAAGCCGTTTTTCCTGAGGCTGTTGGTCCACAAATTACAATTACTTTTTGTTTTTCCATATTCTTTCCTTCTTACTTATGCATTTGAATTATAGATATTTAAAATTCCTAATTGTATATCTTGCATATATCCACATTCCAAGAATATACATATTAAAAATATTACTCCAATTACTATTAACCTTTTAAAAAGTATATTTGTATCTATTTCTCCATCTTCTTGTCTTTTTATATTTCTTCCTACAAATGGTAGTACAAGCGAATTTAATCCAGTAAATAATATGATTACTACATTTCCTATACTTTTTTCTATTTCTTCAATTTGATAATCTATTCCATTTTTAGAAATATTAAATACTATAGTTGTTAATATATAAACTATTAATAATCCTAATAAAATTATTAATATCTTCTTTGATTTTTTCATATCTAGTAAGTTATTCCATGTCCATCCAATAACTACTAAATACATAATTATAAGTACAATTATTATAAAAGTCATCTTTTCTCCTTATTACTTTCTAGCAAATTTTCTTTCTATATCATATTTTGTCATCTTTATTACTGTTGGTCTTCCATGTGGGCATGTAAAAGGATTTGGTAATTTTAATAACTCATCCATTAAGCTTTCTACTTCTTCTTTTGTTAATGCCATATTAGCTTTTACAGCTGCTTTACATGCTACTGTTGCAATAAATTTTTCTTCTTTTTCTTGTTTTGCTGTTCTTGCTACTGTATTTATTTCATCTAATGTTTCTAAGAATAATTCCTTGGTGTCTAAATCAATACAAACTGTTGGTACTCCTGTTAACTTTATTGTGTTTTCACCAAATTCTTCTAATGTAAATCCAGCTTGTTCAAACATTTTCATATTTTCTTTAGCTATTTCCATTTCTTTATGTGTTAATGTTATAACATCTGGCAATAATAACAATTGTGAATCTTTGTTTTTATCACTATAATAATTTTCTTTAATTTTTTCATACATAATTCTTTCATGTGCCGCATGTTGGTCTAAGATATACATTTCATCTCCTATTTCTAGAATTATATATGTTTTAAAAATTATTCCTACAAATTTATATACTGGTTTTTGGTATTTTTCTTCTGTCTCAAACATTGATATATTATTTTTTACTATATCTATTGCATTATTAATCTCTTCTTTTTTCTCTTCTTTTGTATCAGATATTGGTGCTCTTCCGAATAGTTTTTCATACATTTCATTAAAATCTTCTGATACTACTTGAGGATTATTATCTAATTTTTCTATATTTTGTTTTATACCGTCAAATTCTTTCTTTATTTCTGGATTTTCTATTGTTTCTATAGTCTTACTTACTTTTTCTATTTTTTCCTTTTGTTCTTTGTCTTCTACATTATCTGTATCTTCTTTATCTTCTGTTTTCTTTTCATTTTCTTGTATTACTATATTTGCCTCTTGATTAGTTTCTTTATTTTCTTCTTTTTCCTCTTCTTTTTCAATAACTTTATTTTCTTGTACGTCTTTTGCTTCTTCTTTTGGCTCTTCCTTTTTATTTTCTATCTCTTTAATAGTTTCCTCTTTTGGTTTTAAATCTTCGTGATAAGTAGTATTTTCCTCTTCTAATTTATCTAATTTATCTAATTTTATATTTGGATTTTCTTTTAATTCTTCTTCTAATTTTTTTCTCATTTTTTTTAATTGTTCTAATACATCTGATGTATCAATTGGTCCAGATAAGATATTTTTTTCATTTTTATTTATTTCTTTTGTATTTTCTTTATCAATTTTTTGTTCATCTATTTTCTCTTTATTATCACTAGTTTCAGATTTTAATTCTTCTCTTCTATTTTTTTCATTAAAAACATCTTCTAATATATTTGTTTTTATTTTACTTTCTTCATCTGTATATTTTTCTATTTTTCTTTCATTTTGTTTTCTAAAAGAAAATAATCCTCCACTTTGATTTTCTTTTTTAGATTCTCTTAAATTTCTTAGCCTTTCTTCAAAACTAAGTGGTGTTCTTCTTATTTTATTACTTTGCTCCTCTTTAACATTTGTTCTTTGTTCTGATACTAAGTCGCTTTTTAATAAAGTTTCTTTTATTGCATGATATATCGCTTGGAAAATTTTATTTTCTTCTTGAAATCTTACTTCTAATTTTGCTGGATGAACATTTACATCAACTTTTGATGGGTCCATTTCTATATTTAATACTACAAATCCAAATTTTCCAACTGGAATTAATCCTTTATAACTTTGTTCTGTTGCTGCTGTTAAAATTTTATCTTTTATATATCTTTTATTTACAAAAAATAACTGATTAGCTCTATTTGACCTAGCTATTTCTGGCTTTCCAATTACTCCTGTTACTTTTATATCTTCATATTGATATGATACTTCTAATATTGCATTTGCAATATCTTTACCATATATACTGTAAATCACATCTTTTATATTACCATTTCCATTTGTTTGTATAACTGTTTTTCCTGTATTTATTAATTTTATTGCAACATTAGGATTTACTAATGCTACTCTTGTAATAACATCTTCAATATACCCTGATTCTGTATAATCCTTTTTTAAAAATTTATATCTAACTGGTGTATTAAAAAATAAATTTCTTACTGTTATTGTTGTCCCTGTTCTACAACCTGCTTCTTCTTTTTCTAATACATCTCCAGCTTCTACTACTACCTTATACCCTGTATCTTGCTTATCTGTTTTTGATACTAATTCTACATTTGCAACTGCTGCAATACTTGCTAATGCCTCACCTCTAAATCCCATAGATGTTACTTTATTTAAATCATCTGCTGACCTTATTTTACTTGTTGCATGTCTTTCAAATGCAATTTCTAAATCATCTTGTGCAATTCCTTTACCGTTATCACTTACTTTTATAAAAGAAATTCCACCATTTTTTATTTCTACTGTAATTGATGTAGCTCCTGCATCAATTGAATTTTCCACCATTTCTTTTACTACTGAAGCTGGTCTTTCTATAACCTCTCCAGCCGCTATTTTATTTATTGTTAAATCGTCTAGTAATACTATATTTCCCATTTTTATCCTCCGCCTTTAGTACCTTTGGCTTTTATTTTATCATAACGTTTTTTAAAAATCCATAATTTTATATTAATTAATAAAATATTTTCACAAAATTCACTTATAATTTCAATCGTAAAGAGACCCCTTATTTAAGAGGTCTCTTTACTGGTACTTGTTATAATTCAACCCACTTGATATCTGTGCGTTTTTCTGTATTGGTAACCTTCGTTTGCAAGACAATTACGGCACGAACTGCACCTTCTCTTGTTTGATTAATACCTTGCAAATTATACAGTCTATTATAAGAAATTCTTCCATTCCTTACTTTATAGAGGTTGTATTCACTCGTATTATCATATAATTCAACTTCATAAGATGCAAGCCAATACCTATAGTCTTCATGCTTATAATCGAATCGCTTCAAATCTGATTTCTTAACACTTCTAGCAGTAAGAACTCCTTCATCTGAAAAAAGTGTCCTACATATTCTATTAAGAATACCTGGTCCATTATCATAACCATTTTCACCACGTAATCTTAATATCTTAGTTGTTGGTTCAACTATATATGTTGGATGTCCTCCTTTTTTCTTATCTTTTGCTAGTCCTATATATCTTGCCGTAACAACCTCTGGAAGGTCATTATTTGTAAATAGTTGGTCAACCTTATAGCCACTAATTATACTGGGAATTAGAACGCTCCTATCTTGTTGAACTTGAATTTGAATTGTTTCTTCTACCCTATCGAAGGTAGTAAACTCTTCAACTTTCATTTTAATCCTTTCAGTAGTACCAATTTTGTTACAGCTTTTGCTGTACATGTATATTTTATCATAATTTACATAAATTAGCAATAAATTTTAAATATGATTTAAATTTTATTCAACCTTTTACTAACATGCAAATAGACCCCTTATTTAAGAGGTCTATTTGCTGGTACTTATAATTTTATCCAATTAATTTCTGGGTCTTTGTCAGTTATCTCTACTTTAGATTTTAATGCAATTATTGGTTTTACTCCTAAATCCTCACAACTTTGACTCTCACCATTAAGCATCAAATAATTTGCTTCTGGTATTCCTTCAAAAATTCCTTTTATAATTAGATTAACACTACCTTTATTATATATATTAATATCAGTAGAAGCGAGCCAATAAGTTTTTTTATCAAAATCAGAATTAAATGGTAATAATTCTGGTTCACTAATGTTTCTTGCAAACAAAATGCCTTTTTGATATATAAGTTCATTACACATACTATGCATAATTCTTATTCCATTATTAAATCCTTTTACTCCACATAATATAAGTGGCTTATTGCTAACTTCCAATGAATATATTGGATGTATCTTCTTATCTGGAAACAACATTAAACCTATATATTGTCCCTTAATTTGCTCTGGAAATATTGCACTTGTAAAATATTGGTCCTTTTCATATCCACTTTCTTCTGAAGTTACGCTATAAACTCTATTGCCTGGATTAGGTACCATAATTGTTGGTTCTATTTCATCTAAAGTAATAACTTTTGATAATTTCATGATTTTACCTTTCTTTTATGTACCATTTATGTTTCAGCTTTCGCTGATAAGTTATATCTTACCACAATTAGTATATTTTTTCAATAATTTTTTTACAAAGTAAATAGACCTCTAAAAAAGAGGCCTATTTACTAATCAACATCATGGTTCTATCCTAATGTATTTTTCTTCTTCATCTGCATTAACTACAATTGTTTGTAAAACAATTATAGGCTTAATTTTTCCTGTTGCACCTGGTTTTTTAACAATTTCTCCAAAACTATTTATACCTGCTAACTCTTTATATATAACTTTTCCATTATATACATATCCAACAGTATAATTCCATTCATCTCCATAATCATCACTAATAACTTCCTTTGAGTCCACCCAATATCTTGAAGGACCTTCAGTTTTATAGTCAACTACATCTAAATCTAATTTATTAATACTTCTACAACTTATAAGCCCTTCTTGCATTAAAAGCTTGCAACATATCATGCTTATAGCTCCAACTCCTAGATTATATCCTTCCATTCCTATTAATCCTAAGAATCCTTTACTTTCATCTAACATGTATACTAGGTTTCCATCTTCAGTTAAACCAATATATTTTGCATATATTTGTTTTTCAAAGAAGCTACTTGTAATTACTTGTTCTTTATCAAATCCACTTATTTCTGGATGAATTATATACTCTCTATCTCCTGGATTAGGAACCATAATTGTTGGTTCAATTTCATCAAGAGTAATAAAGTCCTTGACTTCCATTTTTGTTCCTTTCACTAGTAAGGTACAATTCTTATAACAGCTTTTGCTGTATGTTTGCATTTTATCATATTTTACATAAATTATCAACAAATTATTTTTTTTTTGACTTTCCAAGTAAATAGACCCCTATTTAGAGGTCTATTTACTTTAAGGACACTTTATTATATCAAAAGTGATTCATCTTCTTTGAAATCAGTTATCTCA
Organism: uncultured Clostridia bacterium; assembly: GCA_944386195.1. Classification (GTDB taxonomy): domain Bacteria; phylum Bacillota; class Clostridia; order TANB77; family CAG-508; genus CAG-269. Next base: position 15,941 of record CALXAD010000015.1, on the reverse strand, counting down.
GTTTCTAAGGTGATTACTGGACGTATGTAATTATTTCCACTACCTTCGTTTCCACTAGGATATACTAATGTTAAAGTATCTTCAGAATAGCAATCTACATAGTGAATAACAAATCTCGTAGTATAATCACTACTTCCTTTTCTTTCACAACTTGCTAACCAATATCTTGGTCTTAATTTATAATCAAACGATATTTTATCTATATCGTTTTTAGTTATACTTCTGGCAACAAGAAGTTCTTCTTGAGCTAAAAGAACTTGACATATTTCATGCATAATGTCTGGTCCATTATCAAAACCTTTATGTCCTTTAAGCCGAAGGTTTTTCTTTGTTGCTTCCAACATATATGATGGATGTATTTTCCCATCTATATATCTTGAGAGACCAATATATTTTCCTACTATACATTTAGGAAAACATTTACTTGTGAAAGTTTGCTTTCTTTTGTAACCACTCTTACTTTCTTCTACTGTATAACTTCTTCCTCCTGGATTTTGAATCGTAATAATTTGTGGAATTTCTCTAATACTTAAAAATTTAGGAAATACCATTTTAGTCCTTTCTTTATTTATACAACAGCTTTTGCTGTACAATTTATATTATAATTCATTTTACGCAATTTTTCAATTGTTTATTTTTTAAAGTAAACAGACCTCTTATTTAAGAGGCCTGTTTACTTAAACTACTTATGGCTTAATCCATTTATATTCGAAGTTTTCTTTTACTTCAACTTTAGATTTTAATATAACAACTGGTCTAATGGCTTTTCCTATTACCTTTGATTCCTTATTATCATAATCTCTAGAAAATTGTGTACATATCAAACCCAAATCTGTATTAACATATTTGATAAAACACTCTCTTACATCTGGAAATAGTATATTAGAAGCCACCCAAAAATCCTTTTCTTTTCTATCAAGTTCTATACATCTAAATCCTAATTTGCTTAATTTCTCATAATTATCATTAAAAGAATCAATAATAAAATCTGATTCTACAGCACTTCTTATAACAATAAATTCATTTTGAAATAGAAGTTTACTACATATTTCATTTAAAATCTCTGGCCCATTAGAAAATCCTATAAAACCTTTAAGTATTAGTTTTTGTCTACTTGTATTTAGCATATAAGCCGGATGTATACTATTATCTTTTAATTTAGCAAGTCCAATATATTCACCAAATATTTTATCTGGAAAAATTGCACTTGTAAGAGTCTGAACTTCATTATAACCACTTTTTTGTGTTTCAATTGTTATACTTCTTCCACCTGGATTTGAAACCATAATTGTTTCTTGTACTTCTTTAAGAGTAATAAACTCTTTCATTTTTAGTCCTTCCACTAGAGTACTATTTATATAACAGCTTTTGCTGTATGTTTTTATTATACTACTTTTCCCATAAAATGTAAATTAATTAATTAATTTAAAATATTTAAATTATCAATCCAATTAGATAACTCCTTGAAGTCTTCTTCATTTGGATGTTCTAATGCTTTATCAAAATTTTCTAAAATTAATTTTATTTTTTTATCACTTGGATTCTCTTTTATCATCTTTTCATATCTTTCTTTTACTGCAATTGGCATCTTCCCTTGGCAAAAGAAATAACTAATTATTTTGTTACTTTCTGGAATTATTTCTTTTATTCTATTAAATAACATTTCATAATATTCTTTTGATTCACCAAAACCTGCTGTTCCAAAATATATTATTTGCTTATTTTCTAAACTTTTCATAAAATTTTCTATTTCTTTACAGCACATTCCTTTATCTGTCCAAGAGCCAACAAAATATAATTCCGCTTCTATCCCCTCTTTTGGCTCTCCAAAATATTTTACATTATCACCTAACTTTTCTTTTATCTTATCTGCTATAATTTTTGTATTTCCTGTTACACTTTTATATACAATTGCTATATTCATATTCTTTCCTCTTTCTATTATTTTTTAAAGCAGGTATTAATTACCTGCTTCTTCCTCTTTGTTATTTTCTTTTAATTTTTTTTCAAAATCACTTGTAAGTCCTACTAATGTTAACATATAAATAACAATTACCATTGGAATTGTAAGTCTTCCTATTGGAATTCTAGTTATTGCTATTACTCCAAGTAAAGTCGCTTGTGCAACTACAGATATTATAACTACTTTTAATATTGTTTTAACAATGCCTAATTTGCTATATCTAATAGCCATATATACTAATATAATTAATGTAGCTATGCAAAATGGCGCTATATATGGTTTAATTATATCTCTTCCTCTTGTATGTGGAATACTTTCTATTGTTGTACTATCTGCTGATAATTCTGTTCCATATTTTTCATTAATTTTATTTATTAAATCCACTTTTTGTTCATCTGTTATATCTTTTGCTGTAATACTTACAGTATCTTCATAAACTTCAACTTTTTGAATTATTACAGGTTCATTTGGAAATACTTCATCTGTAATCGCTTTTATATCTGATATTTCAAAATCTTGCTCTAAATATAATTCTACCTTTTTAGACTCCTGATATCTTAAATCAAAATTTAATCCTATTGTCGCTGTTATAATAATTCCTGCTATTATAATCAAAGCAATTATTGCTATTAATATTTTTTGTTTCTTCGTCATTTTTTTCATCTTCTTTACTTCCTCCTATTTTCCTGCTTTTATTTTTAGAAATAGATTAGTTACTATACTATTATAAACTGCAATTAATGCTATTCCCCAGAACATTATCATTCCGAAACTACTAATAGGTTCCCATGTTATAAAGCAGAAAGTAATAACCGCAATACAAATTGGTATTATTCTTATAAAGAATTCTTTATATGTTTCTTTTAATTTTTTATTCACTGTTTCTTTTTCTACTTCTTTTTCTTTCTTTAATTTAGCAAGTAATTTATTCAAGAAAATATAATTTAATATTAATACCATCGCAATTCCAAATATTCCTTCTATTGATATTACAACATTTGTATATCTTATAAGTAATAAGAATATTGATGCTAATCCAATATATGAAATTGCTAAAGCTAAACCATTTGTCTTATATCTTATTATTAATACTAATAAAGAAATAACTACTAGTCCTACCATCACATATAAAACTATATTTAATTCATTTTGTGTCATATCTGATAATATATATTGATTTTCATCTACTGTATATTTTACTGGCATATTTCCATTATCTAATACTACAGCCATGCTTGATGCTTGATTTATATAATTTTGTAAAGTCTTTTGGTCTGTTGTTGCTGTTCCAACTGATAATTGTAATTTTCCTGTTTCTAATGTTTCATCAAAACTTGTTGTCATTATTTCTTCATCATCTATAAGCATCGTAATTTCTTTTTGCTCTTCTGTTGTTTGTGTAGTATTTGTGTTTGTTTCATTTGTTGTATTATTTGCATCTGCTACCGTATTAGTCTCATTTGTTATATTTGTTGTATTTGTTACATTAACTGTATTTTGTGTCTTATAATCATTACTAATATTTTGTAATTTTTGTGAACCATTTTTATTAAATTCTATTTCTAGATATACAGTTGTTCCAGATGAAGTTGTTGAAGTACTATTTGAACCATACATAACTCTAGCTGCTTTTATGTCATTATTATCCATTAATACTTCTTTAGTGTTACTATCTACAATTTCGAATTTTCCAGTTGTTGCTATATTACTAACAATTGCATCTGTATTATCATTTTCAGGAATTTCAATTAAAATATCTCCTGTTTTATCATCTACTTTTGTTATATAATTATTTACTCCTAATTTAGATAATCTATCTTCTATTATTCCTTTGCTTTTTTTGTAATTATCATATGTTAAAACATCTTGAGGATTATTTGGTGTTTCTTCTTTTGTATAACCATTTTGTGATATTTGTTCATCTGTTAAATTATCTGCATCTTCAACTTCATTTCCTTCTGAATCTTTTACTACTGTTTTATTTGATGTATCTACCTTTAATCTAATATTTCTTCCACCTTTTAAATCCATTGCATATGAATATCCTTCTACCTTATCTTCCATTCTATTTTGTACTGGAATATATACTCCAAAAAATGCTATTGCTGTAACCAATATTACTGCTAATGTTATTGTTAATAATTTTATCTTCTTCATGATATTTCCTCCATTATAATAATTTTGTTCCATTTATTACTAATTCAAACCAAATCTTTAAATATTTTGCTGCATATTTACTCATCATTGTTCTATCCATAAATATTTCAAAATAATCTAGTACAGGGCATAATTTTGTATCTATTTTCAAATTTAATATAACTTTTCTTGTTTCTTTATTTATTTCTAATTTAGCATCTGTTACTGCATAATTTACTCTATCATGTATATCAAATGTAGATAAATTAGTGTTTGTTACTCTATCTCTATGCACATCAGACTTATCTGCTAATATTAATGCTGCTGATATATCACTTACTGCTGTTCCTGTATTTTCATCATGATTTCCTATTGCCATCATTATTTCTGTCCTTTCTTCTACAGGCATTCCCATATCTTTTAAAATATTATAAGCAATTATTGCTCCACTATGTGCATGGTCTGTTCTATTTACACAATTTCCTATATCATGTAAATATCCGTGCAATTCTTGCTAATTCTATTGTTCTTTCAGGATATCCTAATTCTTTCAATATATCTCCTGCTCTTTTTGATACAATAGATATATGTCTGTGACTATGCTCTGTATATCCCAGACCATCTAATTGTTTTTGCGCACCCTTTATAAGTGCTTCTACCTCTTCATTCTTTTTTACATCTTCCAAGGTAACCATCTTGTGCCTCCTTTGAATTTGTCTTTTTAGATTTTATATTAAATTGGAAAAAATATCAACTATTTTTATAAAATTATTTCATATTATTTGTTCCACAATCTTTATTCCATTCATTTATTAAATATTGTTTTTCTGATTTTGGTATTAAACTCATCCTATATGCTCCTATTGGTTTATCATGTGAATATGTAGTTTCTTCTCCATCCGATACCGCTTCTAACCAGCCTACTCCATTTACCCATATTTGATAAACAATTGAATATTCTGAATAATCTTTTAAATTTATTTTTAAACCACTTATTCCAAATAAATACTTATTTGCTATTTCTTCTGGTATTGGTTTTCCTCCTCTTCCTGCATTTTTGGCTCTATTCATTCCTAATCCTCCAATATATAAAGTAAGATTTCCATCTAAATTTATTATGTTACCAGATTTTAAAGATGCATATGAGGTACTACTTGGATTATATCCATAAATATATCTTGTTTCATATGTGTAACAAGAACCTTGTATTCCTTCTCCCCAATATGTATTTATATAAGGTCTAAATTGTATAAAATCTTTATCTAGTCCTTCTTCATAAAAAGATATGCCCTCTATTTTATATATTGGATTTGTTTCTACTGATTTTTCTCCTGCTACCTCACCATTTCCATAACCAAATTCCCATGTATTATATGCACTGATTGCTCCATATTTTATTTTTATATTAGTAGCTTTTGTTATATTTATATTTAATTTGGTTGTATTTTGTGCATAATCTTTTATTTCAAATGGATATGTAACATTACAAGCAAATTCTTTAGATAATTCGTTTTTATCAATATTTAAATTCCAGCCATTTACTCCATCTATCTTTTCATTAGCTTTTATTTTAGCTAAAACTTTCCCGCCATTTATTTTTTCTTGTGAAAAAGTAGCTTCTGGTGCTATATTATCTATTATTATACTTGTATCAAATATTGTTTCTTTATTTACTTGGTTTACTATATCTTTAACTGCTCCTTTGTTTATTTTTATTTTCAAATTTCCATTTCCAATTATATTAGTTATATTTATTTCATAATCAATATATTCATCTGTTTTAGAAATTTGTTTAATAGAATACTTTGGTTTTATTTCTTTTTCATTTAATAAAAATACAATATTATTATTTAATTTTTCTTCTTTTAAATATTTTTCTATTATTCTAATTTTAACTGTTATAGTATGTGTCTTATTTGCATAATTATTATGTGCAGAATTTGTGTTTTTTATATCTTTTAATTCTATTTTTGGTATTTCTCCTGTGATTTTTACTTCTGCAACTAAACATTCATCTTCTATTACATATTTTGCAAATACACTTATATTTATCATTACAATTGAAAAAAATACCACTAAAAAAACAGCAATCTTTTTCATTTTTTACACCTCCTATTTCTTTATTTTCCGATAGCATAATATTTCAAAATAATAATTATTTAAATTTTTCCCATCTTTTGTATCTTGTATATCATTTTCTTTATTTGTTTCATAATCCCATTGCCAATTAACTTCTATTTTTTTGATTTCATTTGCGTTTATTATTCCTTTTTCATTTGTTATTTTAAATACAAAATTTTTTGGTTTTTCATTTTCATCTAAGATTTTTATTTCATAATTCATTTGGCTATCTGAAGTTAGTATGATATCAAAGTTTCCTTTAGTTCCTGGTGCTATTTTCTCATGAACCAATGTTTTTTTATCTATTGTTTCTTTTAAATCGATATATCTATATATTTCTTTATTTTTGGTAGTAAGCTTTATTTCATACTGATTATTACTGTTTTTTTCTTGGACTACATTATTGGAGTTACCGAATAATTTGAAAAAAATCACATCTTCTTGGAATTTAATATCTTTTGATTGTGCAATCATATAAAATGCAACTAAAATGATTATAAAAATTATTATTAATATTATTATTCTTTTTCTTTTATATCTTAAATTTCCCATAATTTATTTTTATGCACTCCTCCTTATGCTCTTTTTTGTTCAGAGTGTACTTTTATTTGTACTTCTTCTAATATATTTTCTGTTGTATTTTTATCTTCATCATAGATAATTTTTATTTTATAATTATCTTCCTTCTTTGTTCCTTTTTCTAATGTAAATTTGTTTGTTTTATTATCTGTTATTTCTACTTTTTTATTTTCTTTGTATAATTCAAAACTTATGGCTTTATTATTTATTGGTAATATTTCTATATAATAATCCATATCTACTTGGTTTATTTTTCCGTTTTCATCATAATTTTTTATTTTAAAATCATAAGTTCCTTCTTTATTTTGGTTATCAATTTTTAGAGTTTTACCATTTTCTACTTCTAAAATTGGCATAGCAACTTCTGATATTCCATTTATTTGTGTATTGCTATATGCTTTTCCTATGCTAAATCCTGAAAAGAAAAGTAATAAAATTATAATTAATGTAGATATTATTATTATTTGTTTTTTCTTATTTTTTAATTTTTCTTTCATTTTTTCCTCCTTATTTACTTTATAAGCGGGGATAAAAATCCCCACTTAGCATAAAGGTCACATTTTCATTTTCTATAATTATAAATTTATTTTATTGGGGTTGTACTTGTGTTCCTGTAACAATAACTTTGAATGTATAATTTTCTATACTTTGGCTATCTTGTGTATCTACTATATCATTTTTATTTATTTCTTCTTCTGTTTTTCCTGTTTCATAATCCCATTTCCATTGGATATTTAATGTTCTTGTTTTATCTTCATCATTTGTATTTATTGTTCCAGATAGATTACTTTCCAATTCTTCAATTGAATTATATTCTGTACCATCATATACAAATTTTAAATTTTGTGGTTTATTTGTTTCTTCTGTAAATTTAATATTATAATTTATACCTACTTCTGAACCACTTGCATCAACTATAATATTAAAACTTCCACTTGTTCCAGGGGCAATTTTATTATTAACAAGTGTTTGATTATTATATGTTGAAGCAAGTCTAATTTCTTCTACTTGCTCACTTTGACCATTTACTTTAAAATCCCAAGTTGCAATTTCTGCAATTCCTTGTCCTTTTACTTGACTTACATATTTAGCATATGCTTGTCCTCCTACGAATGCTAATAATATAACAGCTAAAATGGCAAGAACTACTAATGTTTTCTTTCTTTTATTCAATAATACACTCCTCCTTCCTATAAAATTTTTTCACTTTTTTGGATTAAATACGATTTTAATTAATTAGATTTAAATAATTTCCCTTTTGGGGATAAATTAATTATAGAATTTTGAAAATGTAATTAGATTATAATTCGTGTTTTTATTATTGTCAACCTTTTTTGTATACTTTTTTAAACTTTTCATCGCAAAATTCGACAATATACTACAAAAAGCAAACCATATAGTAAAAATATCAATGGTTTGCCTTTATTTTATTTTTTATTAACTCCTATTATTCCACCTAATATTCCAAATAAAATGCCTACTACTATCATTATTATACTTTGTATATTAAGTGTAAACCTAACATTTAATATGCTAGATATTAAATATAAAATTAATATATAACTTCCTCCTATTAAAGCTCCGTTTAAAATTCCATTTTTCTTTATTTTTATATTTCCTATTGAACTTCCGTATTAATATACTTATCGCTGTTACTACAATAATTACAGGTGTTATTGTATTTTCGCTTATATTTGTATATGTTAATATTATTGAAAATATGAGTAAACATATTATTGTAAATATCATTGAAATTAATATTCCTTTTCCTATATTTTTTGCAGTTTCTTTTTTTGTGTCTTGATATGCTTCCATCTTCTACCTCCAAAATTAAAAAACAAATTTCTTATTTAATTTATATTAAATTATATAATTTTTAGAACTATTAATTTCATTTTGATATTATTTAAGCCCATTTAAACTTTATTAAAGTTAATGGGCTATTATTTTCTTATATTATATATTTAATATTTTCCAATTTTTCTATTATTCTAGTTAAAATTTCTTCTCTATTAAATTCTTTTCCTGTCTCTTTTTTTAATGAAGTTGCTATATCCTTGGTTTCTTCTGAGAATTCATCTTCATTTACATTAAATCCAAAACTAATTAAAAGATATTTGATTTTTTCTCCTTGAGTATGTATTTCTGTTAATATTCCACATATTTTTTTATCGTTAAACATTAAGTCATTTGGCTTTTTAATTTTTAATTCATATCCATATAATTCATAAATTGCTTCTTTTATTTTCTTTGCAATTTCCACTGTTAAATCTTTTAATCTATCTACTTTAACTTTTGGATGTAATATTATTGTTACAGCTAAATTTTTTCCTTCTCCTGTATACCAGCTTCTTCCTTTTGTTCCTATTCCACCAGTTTGTACTTCTGCAATTAAGACTTTGCCATTATTCTTTTCATCTTCTGCTATTGTTTTTGCATAAATATGTGTTGAGTTTATTTCTTTATAATATTCTACCTTTTTTCCAATTATTTTTGTTTTTGCATTTTTTATTTTTTCTATATCCATTTTTTTATTTCCTTATCTTTATTTTTTTATATTATATAAATTATTTCTTGTTTTTTCAACATTATTTAGTTTAATTTCATTTTTCTTAATTTTACAAACAACAAAAATAATGATATATTATAAAAAATATTTTAAGGAGGTTATTTTTATGAGTACACTTACTTTTATAGGAAATGATTCTGGATTTGGAGAAAAAAATAATTCTGCTTATTTTGAAAAAGATAATGAATTATTTATAATCGATTGTGGTTCTACTGTTTTTTACGAAATTAAAAATAAATTTGATTTTAATATCTACAAAAGTATTAATGTAATTATTACACATTTACACAATGACCATGCCGGCTCACTTAGCCAATTTATTTTATATATGTGGTTTGTCTTTAAGAAAAAGGTTAATGTAATTTGCAATTGTATACATATTAAAGAATATTTAGATATAACTGGTACTCCTCCTGAGTCATATGTCATAAAAGATAAATTAGATAATTTAAAATTTATAAAAACAGAACACACAGATTTCTTAGATTCTTATGGTTTTATTATGGATATAAATAATAAGAAAATATTATATACTGGTGATACTGCTAATTTAAATTCTTTTAGATCTTATTTAAATAATATAAATGAACTTTATATTGACCTTTCAAAATTCGGAGGAGCTCATATTAAAGTTGATGATGTTTTAGATATATTGAAGGATTTAAAAGATAAAAATATACAAGTAATACCTATGCATATGGATGATAAAGAATATATAACAAAGTTAATAAAAAGACTTTGAAAATTTGACTTTAATTGTTATTTGTGTTAACATAATAATATAATAATTGTTGTTTTTGGTAATTTTCAGAAAGGATTTTTCAAAATGATTAATAATTATGATTACCAGTCACAAGCAAATATTCAGTGTTTTCTCGAAGACTCTGAATATGGTGAACGAAAAATGGCTTTATATAAGTTGTTTGACAAATTTAATCAGGAAAATATTCATTATGGAATTTCTTGTTCCTTTAATCTTTTTATTCGGGGAATTGTAGATGAATTTCACGACTTTGATTTGCTCGTTGATTCTGAAGATATTCCTAAAATAAAAAAGATTTTGGAAGAAGAAGGTGCTAATTTAATTGAAACCGGTGGAAATGGCTATTGTGAATCTGATGTGTACATGCACTTTCAGTTTGGAAGAGTTGATATTGATATTATCTCAGGATTTAGGATTTTGACTTTTGGTTCTTCCTATCTATATGTCTATAATTCTAATGAACTAGATTATATCAACATCGGAGGCAAAGAGATTCCGCTGATTTCCATGGAAGCACTATATATTCTATATTCCATGATGGAAGGCTGGCAAGCAAGAAGAAGATATAAAAGACTTCTCATCGAAGATTATTTGCTTCGAGAAAAGCTTAGGTATCCTAATATTCTTAATGTTGCATTAAACAGCCCTATTCCTGGATGGATAAAGCAAAATATCAAATCAATTTTGCTATCCAAGTAGTTCTCTAAGAGGGGGTTCTAAAATAGAACCCCCTCTTTCAAACCTCTTTACTAAATTTTAAACATAACTTATTACTTAACTTTGTAAATCTTTTTCCAATTATACTATATTCTTATAACTACTCCATTTTTTATTATCTTCTAAAACTTCCTTTTTTATCTCTTCTAAATCCATATTAGATATTTCATCAATAACTTTATAAGCTAATTTTAAAGTAAGTATCTTAGGTATTCCTTCTTTAAAAAATATTTTATCTTTTATATTTTCTGGAACTGTAAGATTATATTTTTCTATAATACTTTTATTTGTATAATCATAATCATTATATATTTGTGGTTTTTCTAAATAATCTAAATAGTAATTATAAAACAAATAATCAGTAACCAAGTGTAAAAAATATCCTTCTTGAAAATTTGAGTTTATTTCATTTTTTAGTAAATAATTTTTCAAATTTGTATATGCTGGCGATTTACCATAATGTGTTTTTGATTTATCATTAGTAAAATCTGGTGCTATTGACCCTTGTATAAAATCTTCGTTAATCTTTCTATTTTTCTTTCTAAGATATTCTTTTGCAGTTGCAATATGAACTATATATCCTGGCAAATTTCTCTCCTCCATTTCACAATATAAATATATTTTACCACATTTATGTAAATCTGTGAACTAATCACAGCTTTTTTATAAAATAATATTGTAATAAAAAATCTATGAAACGCTTTTATACGATTCATAGATTTTAATTTGGCTGGGCTGAACAGACTACATTCAGTATTTTCAATATTTTAAAAGTGGTCTGTTAAGTTAATTGTTTAGTTTTTAGAAATTAAAATAAATTAATAAAAATTAAATATCGTTACAAAAAATAATTTGATTTTTTTATAATATTTTCTTGTTTTTTGTAAATAAATACTGTATAGTATTATTTATAGGAAATGAGAATAAACAGATGTGGTTTGCCTCCTACATAAGAGGAGGTGAGGCGTATGGTAGAAGTACAAATATTATTATTAATAATAAAATTACTTTTTACTGGTTTAATATCAGTAACTATCATTACGTTTGCCTTAATTATTGCACTAGTAGTAATTATTAGCAAACAAAAATAACCAATAAAAAACACATCTGTAATTTGACCGTTGCTGATGTGTTTTTTTACATATCTCAATAGGCAAACCACGTTTGTGGTTTCTCCATTTCCTATTTTTATTTTACTACGAAAATATACTATTGTCAAATACAAAATTTTTAGAGATGTGAACATTTCTAGCACGATTAAAATATTTTATTTATTGAGCATAAGCGAAATAAATTAAATATTAATCGTGCCAAGAAAGATATATGATAAAATTCGCAAGAATTTTATTATTTATCTTTCTAATAAAAGGGTTGTTAGGGAAAAGAATTTTCCCTGACCATACAGAAGCTCATTTGAGCTTCTAGTATGTTAAAAACTCAAAAAAAGTTTTATAAAGAAAAATCAAAGGAGATATTTTAATTTAAGTAAGTCTTCGAAGACTAGCTAAAAAGAAAAGGAAATATTGCCAATGAGTTATGCAATCATTAGAAATGCTAATTATAAAAAAGATAATTTAGCAGGACTATACAAACATAACGAAAGAAAAAATAAAAATTATTCAAATACAGACATTGATAAGACAAAATCAATTAAAAATTATTCAATAAAACAATGTAATACTACATACTTAAATGCTATTAAAATATTACAAAAAGAAAATAACCTACAAGGAAGAATTATAAAAACAACTAATGTCGCTTGTGAATTAATTATTACATCTGATAAAGATTTTTTTGAAAATATTGGAGAAGAAGAAACAAAAAGATATTTTCAAACTGCATATAATTTTGTCGCTAATTACAAAAACTTAGGAGAAAAATATATACTATCTGCAAAAGTACATATGGATGAAACTACTCCCCATCTACATTTGGTATTTGTTCCAGTGGTACACAAATTTGATAATAAAAGTGGAAAAACAGTTGATAAAATTGCTTGTTCTGAATATTGGAAAGGTAAAGATAGTTACAAACAATTACAAGATAATTTCTATAAATATATTTCAGACAATGGATTTGATTTAGAAAGAGGAAAATCAAAAGGAACAAAACATATAGACACAGAAACTTTAAAACAGATAACTAATTTTGATAATATAAAATATGAATTAGCAAATAATCCAATAGAACCTATAAATTCAAAAAATAAAAATTTAATATTACAACAAAATAAAGGATTGATTGAATATACTAAAAAATTAAAACTACAATTAAGTAAATCCTATACAGCAATACAAAGAGTAGAAAAATTGCAAAATGAAAATACTAATTTAAAATATGAAAATCAAGAACTAAAAAAAGAAAATCATAGACTAAAAGACTATATTGATAAAACTTTTGAATATGTTAGCATCTTATTTGATTTTTCAAAAAACACATTAAAAAATTTAGTAAATAATTTTGTAAAACATTTTGAAAGATAATAAAAAAGGATTATTTCTTGAAACTACTAAAAAGTAGCCTTGGGAAATAATCCTTTTATCTTATTTTATATAAATGTAATTTTAAATTAATTTCAAATTAATGTTAAATTAATGTTAAATCTCGTAAAATAACTTCCATTTTACTATTTATTTTTCCATATATAGCTATATAATTACTTTTTATCAAATTTTTATAACAATAATCAGCCATTTCATTGTATGACTTAATAGTTAAAATACAATTTTCATCAATTTTTAATTTAAATATTGATATTGAATTATATTTTTTATCATTTATTATAAATTTAAATTCTACATCACTTATTATTTTTCCCATCAAAAAACATATATTCATTTTTGCTCCACCTTGATTAATTACACAAATATATAATTTATAGTTGTAAAATAAGTATATTGGAATATAACATTCTACTAATACCTACTTTACTGATACATTTTTACCTATTTCAGGAAGGAATAAATCTCTTTAATACTAATACTTTTACTGTATATATTCCTTAAAATATATAATCTGAAAATTGTATTAGAGTGTGAGACGTGAAGAATTGTTGCTGTTGGAATTGTTCGAATTGTTGTTGTTGCGGTTGCTTGGAGAATTGCTGTTGTTGTAATTGCCTCCCCTATTAACTCGATTGTTAGTGTTGTTGGCCTTTTGATTTATCCCTAATTTTAATTATACTTACTTTATTTGTTTTTACTTTATATTTTATAAAACAATTTCTTTTCTAAGTTAAAAGTATCTGCTATTTTTATATATCCCATATGTCCTGCTAAATATTTTTTTGCTTCTTTACTTGTAATTTCTCCTTGTTTTATTTTTTTCTTTAATACTTTTACTTTTTTCTTTAGTTTTCTTTTGCCTTTATCTCGAATTTTTAATCTATATTCATTTATTTTATATCCGCAAAAATTTACTCCTTGTTTATTTTTAAATATTTGTGTTTTATTATTTAATTTTAATTCTAAATTTTCTTTCAAAAAAAATTTTATTTTTTCTAATGCTTCTTTTGCTTCTTTTTTAGTTTTTACAAGTATAATAACATCATCCATGTATCTGAAAAGCCATTTTATTTTTAATTTATGCTTTATATATTGATCAAGTTCATTAAGATACACATTAGCAAACATCTGTGAACTGTAGTTACCGAATTGGTAAGTTTTTCCTTCCTTCATTTGAATATATTATTTCTTTTAGTAGCCATATTAAATCTTTATCTTTAATTTTTCTCAATAATATTTTCATTAATATATCTTTATCTATATTTTGAAAAAATTTAGCAACATCCATTTTTAAAATATAGTATTCTCCCCATATTGCTTTACAATGTTTCATTGCTTTTTGTACATCTAAACATGCCTTGTGCATTCCTCTTTTCTTTAGACATGCATAAGATGTATTTATAAATTGTGGTACAAATACTGGTTCTAAAAAATTATCTACTACCCATCTATGTACTATTCTATCTATATATCTTGATTTTTCAATTTTTCTTAATTTAGGCTCTGTTACATAAAATACACTATACCCTCCATGTTTATATGTTTTATTTTCTAATTGTTTTAATAGCCACATTATATATTCTTCTTGTTTTAAATTAAATAATATTATCTCTTTTCTATAGCCTTTTCCTTTTCTTGATTTAATATGTGCTTCCATTAGTTTTTCATATGTCAAATATTTATAATATTTATTTCTTATTGTTTTTGGCATAATATTTTATTAGTCCTCCAAGTATTTTTCCTATTTCATATATTAATTCCATTGATACTTTAAATTTTCTTTCATCTATATATTTATTTTTTAGCATTATTCTTAGTAAAATTCTTTGATAACTTATTTTTGTATCAATTATATTTAAGTAATATAATCTTTGATATTTGTCTATTTTTTCTATGTATAATATATTTTCTAATGCTTGATACATTGATTTTTTAAATTCATTTCCTATATTAAATTTTTCTACTCTTGGTAATTTTAATATTGTTTCTAACATATATTGTATATATCTTTCATATTTTGGTATTAGTTGTAAACTATTTTCTTTCATCTTCTTTTTCTCTTTCTTGTATTAATTTACTTAAAGTTTTAGAATATTCTTCTAGTTTCTTTTCCTTATTTTTATTATACCAACATTTTTTACAGTTTATATTATTTTCTTTTTCGTCTACATATCTTCCTTCAATCCTTAATATTTCTTTCGTTGTTTTATTTTCTTTTTCATAATCATATATTATAAATCCATATCCAGACCTTATTAATCTTGGTATTGCTATTTCTATTCCATTTGTTGGAATTCCACATTTACAAACTCCTTCTTTGAAACATACTGGAATATATCCTAATATGTTATGTAACAATACTGCATCTTTTCCTATAGCACAATAAAATATTCCATTTTGTACAAGTACTATTTTTCCTTTATTATCATTTTGTAATTTCTTTACTATTTCATAATATTTTGACATTTTACCTCCTTCAAGGCACACAAAAAAGGTACCTCTTATATTTATTGGTACCTCTTATATTTATTGGTACCTCTTATATTTATTGGTACCTCTTATATTTATTGGTACCTCTTATATTTATTG